>JALZEM010000255.1 GCA_030862005.1 Actinomycetota bacterium
GCTCGGTCACGAGCTTCGGCGAGCTCCGCCGGATGACACAGTTCAAGGACAAGGCGGACCGGCAGGAATTCGTGTCGGCAGGCCTCTTCAGCTACCCGGTTCTCCAGGCCGCCGACATCCTCCTCTACCAGACGGATGCCGTTCCCGTGGGCGAAGACCAGCGCCAGCACATCGAGCTCGCGCGTGACATCGGGGAGCGGTTCAACGCTCGTTTCGGAGAGACATTCACGCTGCCGGAGGGGATCTATCCCGAGGTCGGCGCGCGGATCATGGACCTGCAGGAGCCGGACCGGAAGATGTCCACCACCGGCGGGACACCCCAGGGCACGGTGCGCGTCCTCGACCCGCCGGACGTGATCCGCAAGAAGTTCAAGACCGCCGTGACCGATTCGGGAACCGTCGTTCGGCGCGACCCGGAGGCGAAACCCGGCATCACGAACCTGATCGAGATCATGTCGGTGGCGACGGGCGATGCGATGGAGGCGGTCGAGGCGCGCTACGACGGCCAGGGCTACGGCCGCTTCAAGGAGGAGGTCGCCGAGGCCGTGATCGCGCTTCTCGACCCCGTTCGCCGGCGCTACGACGAGCTGCGGTCGGATCCGCGCGAGCTCCAGCGGCTCCTCGCCCGTGGCGCCGAGAAGGCCCGTGAGGCGTCGGATCCGACGCTCCAGGCGATGCTCGACCGGATGGGCTTCGTCAAGTCGGACGCCGGCCGCCTCTTCGGCGCCGTTCGCCCGCGCGAGCTGTAGAGGCGCGGCTCGCCCCGCCGGCGGCTCCGCCGAGCCGCTCGATCTCCGGAGACCTCAGCTCGCGCCACTCGCCCGCCGCGAGGCCGTCGAGGGTCAGTTCTGCGTACTCGCGGCGGTGGAGCCGGCGGACAGGATGCCCAACCGCTTCGAGCATCCGCTTGACCTGGTGCTTGCGTCCCTCGTGGATCGCCAGCTCGACGCGCGACGGGCCGATGCGGCGCGCGCGCGCAGGCGACGTCCGCCCGTCCTCGAGCTCGACGCCTTCACGCAGCCGCCGGAGGGCTTCCTCGGACGGCTCGCCCTCGACCTCCGCCTCGTACACCTTGTCGACCTCGTAGCGCGGGTGCATCAGACGGTGCGCGAGCGCCCCGTCGTTCGTGAGCAGAAGTGCGCCCGTTGTGTCGACGTCGAGCCGTCCGACCGGAACGATCCGGCGCTCATGACCGACGAGGCCGACAACCGTCGGGCGGCCGTGCGGGTCCCGCGCCGTCGTCACGACGCCGGCCGGCTTATGAAGGAGGACGTACGTCAGCGCCTCCGGCTCGACGCGCCGTCCGTCGACCTCAACGACGTCACGCACCGAAACGAAGGTGGCGAGAGCGGCGATCTCGCCGTTGACGCGGACGCGCCCGGCGTCGATCAGCTCGTCGGCGCCGCGCCGGGAGGCGATTCCCGCGCGTGCTAGGTACGCGTTCAGCCGCACGCAGGATCATTATCGTGAGCGCCGCGCGTTAGGAATCGTGGCGCACGCACGTCATGATCTCCGCGTGCCGGTCTACATCTCGCTGATGAAATGGACGTCACAGGGGATCGGCGGCCTGCCTGCGTGGCGCGATCGGATGGAAGAGGGGGCGCGGGCGATCCAGGAGCGCGGTGGAAAGCTCGTGGACGTCTATGTGACGCTCGGCCGGTATGACCTGGTCGAGATCTTCGAGGCCCCGAACGATGAAACGGCGTACCAGATCCTCGTCGCCGTCGCCCGGCACGGGAACGTGACGACCGAGACGCTTCGCGGCTTCACGCGAGACGAGGCAGAGAACATCGTCCGCCAGCTGTAGACGCGCCCCGAGACCCAGTGGCGAACCGGCAGTACATGGTCGTAGAAACGTTCCTCCACGGTGCGCGCCCGGTGTACGAGCGTGCCGCCGTTACGGGGCGGATGCTGCCGCCGGGCCTCCTCTACCTGGATAGCTGGATCGACGAGCGTCTCGGCCGATGCTTTCAGCTGATGGAGACTGCCGATCCAAGCCTGCTCGAGACGTGGACGGCCGCGTGGAGCGACCTCATCGGCTTCGAGATCGTTCCCGTGATCGGATCAACCGAGGCCGCCGCACGCGCGCTGAACACAGACGCGGCCGCCTGACACGCGTCCGGAACGTCACTGCGTCCGGCGCGACAGCGTGGGGCGTCAGGCGCCGCGGCGCTCGGCGACCGATTCGAGGCGCGCGCGGATTTCGTCCACATCGCCGCCGAGATCGTCGAGCGCGGGGAGCTCGGTGCGCTCCGCGAGTCCGAAGACGCGCTCGAAGAGCGGCGTCGTGTCGTACCGGACCGCGCCGCCCGCGTCCTCCCGGC
>JALZEM010000297.1 GCA_030862005.1 Actinomycetota bacterium
GAGCCTCCTCGTCGACAGCGTCCGCGAAAGGAGTCACGGCCCCACCCTGGGTGGGGATCGGGCCACCCTCCACCCGCTTCGAGCCTATCGCCGGACGACGCTCGCGGGTGTGCCGCGCGGTGCCACGACGGTCGCGCCGCCGTGCCGATTCGCTCATGCGGCCTCCTCCGGGACCGCGAGCGCAACGTGCCGCGCGTTCGGGGTGTCCTCCGGCATCGCGCCGACGCCTGACAGGTCGTCTTTCGCCTCCACGACGCGGTTCGACAACCGCCCGATCCCATCGACCTCTACTTCGACGACGTCGCCGGGCTCGACCGGGCGCGAGTTCGCCGGCGTCCCCGTCAGCAACACGTCATCCGGCTCAAGGGTGATGAGGCGCGAGAGGTCGGCGAGCATGTATGCGAACGGCCAGAGGAGCTCGCGTGTGTTGCCGACCTGGACGAGGTCGCCGTTGACGTACGTGCGGAGCGCGAGATCGGTCGGATCCACGTCGCCCGCGTCGACGACCTCTGGCCCGATCGGGCAGAACCCGTCCTGACCCTTTACGCGGAGCATCGAGCCGCGATCGGCGTGACGGAAGTCGTGGACGCCGAAGTCGTTCGCGACGCTGTAGCCCGCCACGTAGTCGAGCGCCTCGTCCTCACGGACACGCTTCATCCGCCGTCCGACGACGAGGGCGACCTCGCCCTCGTAGTTCAAGTACCGGCAGCCGCGCGGGCGTACGATCTCGTCGCCGTGGCGCGCGAGCGAGGACGGCGGCTTTAGGAAGTACGACGGCACATCCGGCGTCCGCGCCGCGTACTCGTCGACACGGCTCGGGTAGCTCAGGTGGACGCCGATGATCTTCGTCGGCGCGAGCTCCACCGACCGTCTCACTCGACTCGCCGTCCGCCCTCGACCGTGTAGCCGAAGCTGAACCAGAAGCCGGGGCCGACGCGGACCGGAGCGAGCGCAGCGAGCTCGTCGACCGGCGACCCGAAGAAGCGAAGCGTCGCCTTCCCCGCCCACACGGGCGAGATCTCGCGGTCGCGGCCGCCTGCCCAGACGTGCTCGTAGACTGGCTCGTCGTCGGTGTCCCAGGCGGGAAAGAGGCGCGTGTTGAAGAGCGGCGGCGAGTTGACCGTCGGCCCCGTCTCGGACACGTGCGTGAGCTCGAGCGTCGCTTCGGCGAGCCGGCGGTCCGCCGCGGCGAGCGTCGCTCCGAACCGGCCGCCGCGCTCGAGGCGCGGCCCGGCGCGACCGACCGTGATGGGCCGCGTCATCCAGATCGAGCCGGGCTTCTTCGGAAAGCCCTGGACGAGCCCACGGACGAGCGGCATCCCTCGGTCGACCCACATGAACGGGCAGCGCGTGACCGGTTCGCCGTTGTAACGGCAGGCGAGGACGACGAAGAATTCCTTGTACTGCGCCCGGACGGGATCGAGAAGCTCGTCACCGAAATCCGAGCACGACTGCCAGTCCACGAAGATCGCCGCCGCTCGACCGAGATCGTCACCCGGCTCGAGCTCGGGCGGCAGGAACGCACGTACGGCCTCGGCATCCGCCTCGTATTCGACGATCAGGAAGTCGCCCGAGTAGTGCCACGGCGGGGGCGGCACGAGCGACGAGCGCCCTGTCTGCGAAAGCGGGAGCGAGTACCCGGACAGCCTCGTGGTCGAGTCGAGGGCCACGAGAGGGAGTTTACGTCGAGGGTCCGCGCGGACTCGCGGGCGCGACGCTTCCACGTCGGCCGCACCCGTGATGCTCACGCCATGGTCGATGCACGGGCGCACCGCGCGGGCGAGCGCTTCGCGGGTCGGGAAGCGGATCGCCACGGGGTGGCCGCCGGCGCCGCCGTCGGGCGGGATGACCCCCCGCGGCTGGGCCAGGTGTTGCGCGCGATGGGATGTACGATCGTCCCTCTCGCCGGTTGAAGCACTTCCGCACAGCTCTGCCCTCTCGCTCTACCCACTCGCGAAGCTCGAATTCGTCTGCGTTGGTGCTGGCGCGCGTCGGAATCCGCAGGGTTGGCGACCTGCGGCCGCCTGCCACGCAAGCCTCTAGCCGCTCAGAATCTCCGGACCGGTTGGCGTCAGACCCGCGCCGAACGCGGCCGGCATCTCCATCGCGCGCGTGAGCGCCTCGGGGTCCAGACCGCTCACGGTGGAGATGTCCTCCGCTTCGAGCAAGACGAGCCCTGGCGGCGGCGCTTTCCCCGGCTGCGGGCCGCCCCAGTCGAAGCTGGCGTCGGCGAGCTTGTGCCAGGCGAGGAGGTACGGGTACGGGTTGATGACGCCGTCATAGCCGAGGCCGAGAAGCGCGGCCGGATGGATCTCGAAATGGAGGTGCGGCGGGGTCCCGACCGCGTCGCCGGTCGCGCCGACGAACCCGATCACGTCGCCCGCCTTCACGCGCCCGCCGTTGAGGGCGAGTGGCGAGAACGCGGAGAGATGCGCGTAGTAGAACTCGTTTCCCTCGTCGTCGCGAAGCCACAGCCGGTTCCCGCCGACGTCGTTCCAGCCGACGAGAAACAGTGTCCCGTCGGTCACCGCCAGAAGCGGAGCGCCGAGCGGGGCGAAGATGTCGTTGCCGTGATGCCACCCCGTGATCGACCGCGGCGCCGCGAAGTCGTCGCTGAAGGTCGAGGGACCGTAGACGGGGAAGACGTAGCCATCGGCCGCGAAATTCGGCTTCACGCTCGGAGGCGGGGATTGGACGATCGGCGGAGGCTTCGGCTGCGACCCCGGCGGTTGTGGTACGGGATCACGGTCCGGCC
>JALZEM010000331.1 GCA_030862005.1 Actinomycetota bacterium
GCAGAGGGCGGCGCAAGCCGCCCTCTGCGTCTTCTCGGAGCGGCAACGCTCACCGGGATGACCGGTAGGGGCGCGCACGCGGGTAGGATCGATCGCACAGGCGATCCAGGGGAGCGGGAATGGAATGTGACGTCGCCGTCCTCGGCGGAGGCCCGGGCGGATACACCGCGGCTATTCGCGCCGCCCAGCTCGGCGCGAAGGCGGCTTGCATCGAAAAGGAGCCGGCCCTCGGCGGGACGTGCCTACGCGTGGGGTGCATTCCGACCAAGGCGTGGGTGCAGACCGCGTTCGCGCTGAAGGAGGCGGGGGAGACCTTCGCCAAGCTCGGCGTCAACGTCGGTGCGCCCGAGCTCGACTTCGGGAAGGCGAACGAGTGGAAGGACGCCATCGTGAAGCAGCTCACGGGCGGCGTCGCGAGCCTCTTCAAGGCGAACGGCGTCGAGTGGGTGAAGGGGTCCGGCCGCTTTCACGACGCGAATACGATCGCCGTCGAGGGCGGAGAGGACGTCACCTTCAAGTCGGCCGTCATCGCCACCGGCTCCTATCCGCTGCGGCCGCCCATCGAAGGGATCGACTCCGAGCGCTGCGTCGACTCCACCGGCCTGCTTGCTCAGACCGAGGTGCCGAAGCGCCTCGTCATCCTCGGCGGCGGGATCATCGGCTGCGAGTTCGCTTCGATCTTCCAGCGCTTCGGGAGCGAGGTGACGATCATCGAGATGCTCCCGAACCTGATTCCCGCGGAGGATGCTGACGCGCAGAAGGAGCTCGCGAAGCAGTTCAAGAGACGCGGGATCACCGTTCATCTGGAATCGCAGTGCAGGAAGGTCGAGGGGGCCTCGGGCGGCCTGACCGTCCACTTCGACGACGAGACGCTCGAGTGCGACCTGATGCTCGTCGCAACCGGCCGCGGACCGCTCGTCGAGGACATCGGGCTCGAGGAGATCGGCGTCGAGTTCGACAAGAAGAAGGGGATCGCCGCGGACGAACACCGTCGGACGACCGTCGAACACATCTACGCCGTGGGCGACTGCGCGGGCTACTGGCAGCTCGCGCACACCGCGTTCCGTGAGGGCGAGGTCGCGGCCGAGAACGCGCTCGGCCACGAGGCAATCGTCGACAACCGCGGCGTTCCGCGTCCGATCTACACGGATCCGGAGGTAGCCGGCGTCGGCCTGACCGAGCAGGAGGCCCGCAAGCAGTACGGCGACGACGTCCTCACCGGAATGTTCCCGTGGGCCGCGAACGGCCGCGCGATGATGCAGAACGAGACGGTCGGATGGGTCAAGTCGATCCACGAATCCCGCTACGGCGAGCTCCTCGGAATCGTCATGGTGGGCCCGCACGTCACCGATCTGATCGAGGCGGGCGTCGTGGCGCTTGACGCGGAATCGACGGTCGAGACGGTCGCCGACGGGATGGCGGCGCACCCGACGCTCTCGGAAGCGGTCAAGGAAGCGGGCCTGGTCGCGCTCGGCCGTGCAATCCACCTTCCGAACAGGAAGCCGCGCGCGGCAGCGCGCGCCTAGCGCCAATGGAGGGGCGGCGCTCGTCCTGCCTCACGTCGTCTTCCGCGTGCGTAGGCGCCGGCCATAGGCGCCCCCACGTACTCTCCGCAGGGATTCACGCGTGAAAAATGGGTAAAAGCACATCGCAAGAAGTGCCGGTGAGGAGGATCTGGAAAGCTGCACGCGGCGTTTTAGGAAAATGACCCCTCTCCTCGCGCACCGCCTCGTCCGGAACCGTGAACGCTCCTTCGAGAGCGTGTACCGCGACCACGTGCGCGACGTCTACGGCTTCTCCCTGTCGATCCTCGGGAACCCTGCCGACGCCGAGGACGTCACCCAGACGACGTTCCTGAACGCCTATCGCGCGCTCAACCGCGGCGAGCGCATCGAGAACCTGCGCGCCTGGCTCCTTGCGATCGCGCACAACGTCTGCCGCCAACGCTTCCGGTCGGCCTCGCGGCGTCCGCAGGAGGTCGAGCTCGACCCGGAAGTGGCGGAGGCGTTCCACGACGACGACGCTCCGACCGCGACCGAGATCCGGAACGCGGTGAGCCAGCTCACCTTCAACCAGCGCACCGTGGTCGTCCTGCGCGAGATCGAGGGGCTCTCCTACGAGGAGATCGGCGAGACGATGGGGATCTCGCTGTCCGCGGTCGAGACATTGCTCTTCCGCGCGCGCCAGGCACTGCGCGAACAGCTTGAAGCGGCGGACAACGATCTGGGTTGCGAGGCCGTGGAGCGGCTCATCTCGCTGCAGCTCGACGGAAAGCTCTCGCGGCCCGATCGCCGCCTCCTGCGCGCGCACCTGCGTTCGTGCGCCGAGTGCGCGAAGTTCGCACGGAGTCAGCGCGCCCGCAAGAAGGTTATGCCGGGTCTCGTCGCCGTTCCGCTACCGGCAGGGCTCTCGGGCGCGTTCGACACCGGGACCGCGAGCTTCCTGACGGCGAAGGCGGCCGTCGTCGCGGTCGGAGCCGCGCTCGTCGGCACGGGCACTCTCGTGTCCACCGGAGTCGTCTCACTCCCCGGACGCGACGACGCGCGCGAACAGGCGGCGGCGGCGGCGGCCGCAGCTCCCGACGCCGAGTTCGACGTCGAAGGGACGTTCGCAAGCGTTCCGCTCGAGCTCGCGCGCGACGGCCGCGTGATGGTGATCCGAAAGGAAATCGCGGCCGCGAAGGCGCAGGACCGTGCTGCCGCAAAGCAAGGCGATGAGACGTCGCAGACGGGGCGAGACGGGGAGCCGAAGGCGGATCCGGATCCGGCAGACGACGGCGGCGCCCTCGGCGGCATCGGCGGCGTCGGCGGCGGCGGCGGTGGCGGCACCGGAGGCGACGACCCGCTCGCGCCGGTCACGGACGTAACGGCCGCGGTGAACGACACGATCGATGGAGCGGACGACAAGGTCGATGAAGCGGACGACAAGGTTCCGGCGCTGCCGGAATCTCCAACTGTTGAAGCACCTCCGGTCCCGTCGGTCGACGACGTGACCTCTCTCCCCTAAAGGTCCCCAGCCGCGTGCGGCCGGCTGGGGCGCCTGCGTCCCCGCTGGATACCTGGTTCGTCGACGCCGGCCCGGCGGCCCCGCGGCCGGACGCACATATCGCCCAAACGTCGCGCAACGAATTAGACTCGCGCGCCAAAAGGGAGGAACGATGCTGAACAAGCGACAGGCGCTGCTTGGCTGGCTGGTCTACACGGCCGCGAAGCCGTTCGTGAAGCGCGCGGTCAAATCG
>JALZEM010000320.1 GCA_030862005.1 Actinomycetota bacterium
ATCACGGGGACGGACATCATCCAGGAGGACGCCGAGAGCGGACGGCGCCGCCTGGCCTTCATGCCGGGACCGATCTTCGCGAACATCGTGCTCGCCGACGAGATCAACCGCACGCCGCCGAAAACGCAGGCGGCGCTGCTCGAGGCGATGCAGGAGCATCGCGTGACGGTGCAGGGGAAGACGTACGAGCTCGAGGAGCCGTTCTTCGTCCTCGCGACACAGAACCCGATCGAGCTCGAGGGCACGTATCCGCTTCCCGAGGCGCAGCTCGACCGGTTCATGTTCGAGATCGTCATCGACTACCTGAACGAGGAGCAGGAGGTCGAAGTCGTCCAGGCGACGACGTCGATCCAGAATCACAAGTTCCAACACGCGGTCACCGGACCGGACATCGTCGCGTTCCAACAGCTCGTCCGGCGCGTGCCGGTCGCCGACGCCGTCGCGCGATACGCCGTGGCCCTCGCCCGGGCGTCGCGTCCCTCGAACCCGGCCGCGCCCGACGTCGTCAAGAAGTGGCTCGCGTATGGCGCCAGCGTCCGCGCGCCGCAGCATCTGATTCTCGGCGGCAAGGCGCGCGCGCTGATGCGCGGCCGCTACCACGTCGGCTTCGAGGACATCCGCGCGCTCGCCAAGCCGGTGTTCCGCCACCGCATCCTGCGGAACTTCCACGCAGAGTCGGAGCGGGTCACGACGGATTACATCGTCGACAAGCTGCTCGAAGCTGTACCCGTGCCGAAGTCTGGATTGTGATCGCCCTCGTTGTCGTCGCGCGGGATGACGAGGTCACTGCCCATGTCTAGCGTCGCCCTCCAACGTTTCCTCGACCCGAAGATCCTCTCCCGGATCTCGAGTCTCGAGCTGCTCGCGAGGTCGGTCGTCGAGGGCTTCCTCGGCGGGCTGCACCGCTCGCCGCGCTTCGGCGCGTCGACGGACTTCGCCGAGCACCGGCCATACATGCCCGGCGACGATATCCGGCGTGTGGACTGGAAGGTGTACGCGCGGACGGACCGCTACTACGTCAAGGAGTTCGAGGCCGACACGAACACCGACGTCACGATCGCGCTCGACTGCTCGCGCTCGATGCGCTTCGCGGGCACGCGCGACGGCGTGACGAAGCTCGACTACGGGAAGTTCCTCGCCGCCAGTCTCGCGTACCTCTCCAACCGGCAGCGGGACCGTGTCGGGCTGGTCGCATTCGACGACGGGATCATCGAGCACGTCAGGCCGTCGGCGCGGCACCTCACGACGGTGCTCCACGCGCTCGACCGCCTGGCGCCGCGAGGTGAGCCTGGCTCCGGCTCCCGGGACGGCGAGGGCCGCGGCGCACTGGACGCCGTCTTCCGCCTGCTCACCGAGACGATCCAGCGGCGCGGGATCGTCGTCGTCATCTCCGACCTCTACGAGGAGCCGCCCGCGGTGCTGAGCGCGCTCACGCACCTGCGCGGCCGGGGGAACGACATCATCGTCTTCCACGTCCTCGATCGGGCGGAGCGGGAGTTCCCGTTCGATCAGGCGTCCGGGTTTCGCGACCTCGAGAGCGGCGTGACGATCCCCGTCGTCCCCGAAGCGGCCCGCGACCAGTACCGCCGGCTCGTCGAGGAGCACATCGCGTCGCTGTCGCGCATCCTCGCCGACAGCCGGATCGACTACACGCTGCTCGACACCTCGCGCCCGCTCGACGACGCGCTCTTCGCGTACCTGTCCAACCGCCAGCGCCTGAGCAAGGTCCGCTGATGGGCTTCACCTTCCTCGCGCCACTCTTTCTCGCCGGCATCGCCGCGGCCGCGGTGCCGATCTACCTGCATCTCGTCCAGCGAGAGCGAAAGGACGCGGTCGAGTTCCCGTCGCTGATGTTCCTCCAACGGATTCCGTACCGGTCCGTGCGGCGGCAGCGTATCCGTCACTGGGCGTTGCTCGCGTTGCGCTGTCTCGCGCTGCTGCTGCTCGCGACGGCGTTCGCGCGGCCCTTCTTCCGGCGCGACGTCGGCGTCGGCGCGGGCGGTCCGGGCGCGACGCGGGAGCTCGTGGTGCTGCTCGACCGGTCCTACAGCATGGGTTATGGCGATCGATGGACGCGGGCGCAGGCCGCCGCCCGCCGCGCCGTCGACGGCCTGCGTCCGGGCGACCGGGCGACGGTGATCGTCTTCGACGAAGCTGCCGAGGCGCTGACGGAACCGACGGCGGACCACGCGCGGCTGAGCGCCGCCATCGGCGGGGCGT
>JALZEM010000352.1 GCA_030862005.1 Actinomycetota bacterium
GGCGGGCTCTTCTGGACGGGAGCGCTCCTGCTTGCATACGCGACGCTCTGGTAGGACCGAGGGCACGGACCGTTTCGGCGGGGCAACCCGTCGGGTGAGCCGCCGATCGCCCGCGTGAGGCACCGGCGGGCGGGGTAGGTTTCCGGGGTGAAGGTCGGGATCGTCGTCCCGTTCTCCTGGTCTTTCTGGGGCGGCGTTCCCGAGCATGCGGACCATCAGGCGCGCGCGCTCATCGACCTCGGGCACGACGTGCGGATCGTCATCGGCAACGACCCTCCGGGGCGGCTGACGGCCGCGCTCCACCCTCGGAAGGGCCGGCACGAGACGCCCCCGCCGTACGTCATCCCCGTGGGACGCTCCGTGATCATCCCTGCGAACGGGTCGCTCTCGAATATCGTCTTGACACCGCGCTCGATGGTGCGGATCCGGCGTGCGTTCGAGCGCGAGCGGTTCGACGTCCTCCACGTCCACGAGCCGATCGTGCCGGTGATCTCGACCTTCTCGCTGGCGGTCGCGCCCGACGTCCCGATCGTCTCGACCTCGCACGTCGCGGGGGAGACGATGCGGTGGTACTCGGGCGCGCGCGTCTTCTGGGGGTTTCTCACCGAGCGGATCGACTACCGGATCGCAGTCTCCGAACGCGCGCGAGAGGCCGCGGAGCGCTATATCGGCGGGCCGATCGAGGTGATCCCGAACGGCGTCGTGGTTCCGCCCGCCGCCGAGGCAGGCGCCCGCGCCCCCCACGTCGTCTTCATCGGCCGAAACGAGCCCCGCAAGGGCCTCGCGGTCCTCCTCCGCGCGTGGCCTGCCGTACACGCGCGCACGGGGGCGCGCCTTCGCGTCGTCGGCGCGGACCCGCTGTCCGTGCGGTGGCTCATGCGACGCCAGAACCTCTCCGACGGAGGCGTCGACCTCCTCGGCTCCATCTCGGAGCAAACCTTGACGAACGAGCTGCTCGCCGCGAGCGCCCTCGCCGCCCCCTCGATCGGGCGCGAGAGCTTCGGGATGGTGCTGACGCGCGCGTTCGGGTGCGCAACGCCCGTCGTCGCCTCCGACATCGACGGCTATCGAGAGGTGGCGGGGCCGGAGACAGGCGTCCTCGTTCCGCCGGGCGATCCGGCGCCGCTCGCCGCCGGCTTGATCGAGCTCCTCGAGGACGAGCCGCGGCGACGCGCGCTCGGCGAAGCCGCGCGGCAGATCGCGGTGGAGAAGTATTCGTGGAGGCGGATCGCGTCCCGGCTCGTCGAGATCTACGAGGGGCTCCTCGGCGCGCACGTCGGAGTGCGCGCCGCCGCTCGATGAAGGTCCGGCTTCCGCGCACGCGAGCGGCTCGGGTCACGCTGGTCCTCCCGGTCATCGTCGCGACCGTCGCGCTGGTCGTGTGGCGTGGCCCCGATCTCGGCCCCGTGGAGCGCGCCTTCCGCGCGGTCGCGTGGGAATGGGTCGTCCTCGCCGTCCTCGTCAACCTCGCCTCGATTGTCGTTCGCGCGATTGCCTGGAAGATCGTCGTCGACCAGGCCGTACCGCCGCCGCGCCCGCGCAAACGCAACGTCTTCGCGGCGTTCTGCGTCGGTCTCCTCGCGAACGCAGCGCTTCCGGGCCGCGTCGGCGAGCTCGCACGCGTGATCGTTCTGACGCGGCGCATGCGCCGCCGGCCGGGAACGTGGGCAACCGTGGTCGGGACGGTCTTCACACATCGGCTCTTCGATGTCGTCGCCGCCGTCGGCCTCGTCGTCTACGTCCTCTATACCGCCCGCATCCCGAACTGGGCCGTCCCCGGACTTGCGATCTTCCTTGGCATCGGCGTCGGGCTCTTGCTGGCGGCGCTCCTCCTCGCACGGCGCCAGAGCCGGCTCGGCTTCGACGAGATCGGTCCGGTACGACGCATGCTCCGAATGGGCCGATACGGGCTCGCCGTCCTCAAGCACCCCGCGCCCGCCGTCGGCGCACTCCTCTTCCAGCTCCTCGGCTGGGCGGCACAGCTCTTCGCCGTCTGGGCGGCTTTTCGGGCCTTCGGGATCGACGGATCGTTTCCGATGGCCGCGGTCGTCCTCGTGCTCATGAACCTCGTGATCGCGTTCCCGCTCTGGCCGGGCAACGTCGGCCTCATGCAGGCGGCGATCGCGCTCTCGCTCCTCACGTACGGGGTCGCCTACGCGCACGGCTTCGCGTTCGGCATCGGCCTCCAGGCAATCGAGGTATCTGTCGGCGTCGCGCTCGGCCTTCTCTTCCTCGCGCGGGAGGGATTCTCGTTCGCGATGCTCCGGCGCATGCCCGAGGTGACTGAGGTCGAGGTAGACGAGAGGGTCGAGCGCATCGCCTGAGGCAGGCTCCCGGGGACGGGCGCAGGCGATCTGCTGCCCGGACAGCCTGAAGGGCGTCCTTTCGGCATCGGACGCAGCGGCAGCTCTCGCCGACGGGTTTCGCCGCGCGACCGTCGAGGCAATTGAGTTGCCGCTCGCGGACGGCGGCGAGGGGACGGCGGAGGTCTTGCGGACGGCGCTCGGCGGCGAGTGGCGGACGGCCGAAGTGTCGGATCCGCTCGGGCGGTGGGTCGAGGCGCGGTTCCTCCTCCTCCCCGGTGCGCGTGCCGTCGTCGAGTCGGCCGAGGCCATCGGGCTTTGGCGGCTCCGAGACGACGAGCGCGATCCGACACGGACAACCAGCCGCGGCCTCGGAGAGCTCATCCACGCCGCGATCGAGGCCGGCGCCCGCGAGATCACGGTTGCACTCGGCGGCAGCGCTACGGTCGACGGAGGAGCAGGCTTGCGCGAGGTGTTGCCCGAGCTCCGGGTGCCGGTGATCGCCGCGGTCGACGTTCGCAATCCGTTGCTCGGCCCGCGCGGCGCCGCCCGCGCCTTCGGGCCGCAAAAAGGCGCGACGCCCGAACAGGTCGAGGAGCTCGAAGAGCGGCTCGCCTCGATGACGGAGCTTCGGGATGTCGCCGACGTCCCCGGCGCCGGGTCGACCGGAGGCCTCGGGGCGGCGTTTGCGGCGCTCGGGGCCGAGCTCGTTCCCGGGATCGACCTCGTCCTGCGCGACGTGGGATTCCCCGGGGCGCTCGAGGGGGCGGCCGTCGCCGTGACCGGAGAGGGCGGAGTCGATCCGTCCTCGGCCGAGGGGAAAGTCGCCGCCGGCGTCGCCGCCGCCTGCGCGGCCGTCGGCGTCCCCTGCATCGTCTTCGGCGGGCGCGTCGAGCCCGGTTCGGCCGCGGCGCTCTACGACCTCGGCGCGACCGCCGTCTTCTCCCTCAGCGGCCGCCCCGAGCGCGCCCGCGACGACCTCGGGGATCTCGGGGAAGCGCTCGGTCGGCTACTCGTCGCGCTCGCCGGCTCGCGACCCTCCTAGCGCCCTGCCTGCCGCCCGGTGTCCTCGCCGGCAGGGTCCGCCTCCGGCTGCGCCGATTCGGGCGTCACCTCGGACGTCGTAGGCGCTTGCTCGCGCCGAGCGTCTGCCCTCTCTTCGACGGAGTCTCCAGGACCCGGTTCGTCGGCGCGCTTCCCGCCCCGCACCCAGTCGAGCAATCCCACCACGTACCTCCCTTCCTCGCTTCTCGCTTGCCCGGTATGCCGGTGATGGCAAACGCGGGGAAGGCGCCGTCATCGACCGGCGAAAGAAGCCGCTTCGGCGCGGAATCGAACCGATGAAGGCGCCTCGGAACGGGCCCCGCCCGCGCGAGGAGGGCCTGCGGCCGCAGGTAGGGCTCACGACCCGGTCGCGCTCGTCCGATTAGAGATCCGATGGCGGCAACCGTCCTCCTGGTCCGGCCCGGCGTGGATCGGCTCGAGCACGCCCCGAGCGGCATCGCGCTCGCGAGCAACGACGTGGTCGAGGAGGTCGCGCGCCCCGACGAGGCGCTCGAACGGCTTGCCGCGCCCAGCCACGGGATTGACGCGCTCATCCTGCCGTCCGACCTCGACGATCCACTCGGGACGGCGCAACGCGCGCACGCGCTCGATCCCGACCTCGCCATCGTCGTGATGTGCGAGCCGGAGCGGTGCGTCCAGGTCGCTCGCGCACTCGAGTTCGCTCCGTTCCTCGGTGAAGACGTCGTGGTGCTCTCCACCGCGGAACGGGAAGCACTCGCGGACGAGATCGCATCCGCGATCGACCGGGTGCGGACGCGTCGAACGTTCCGTCACATGGCGAATCCGCGGGCGGCGGCTCCGCAGGCCGGCCCGGCGCACCAGTACCTCGGCGAGCTCCTCGAGCACGCGCCGATCGGCGTCGTGATCGTCGAACCGAGCGGCGCCGTCATCGGGTGGAATGCACGTGCCGGCGCGATGCTCGGGACGAGCGAGCGCGAGATCGCCGGAAGCTCGCTTGCCGGCCTCTTCGAAGACAGCCCGCAGCTTCTCGACCTGATCGGTCAAGCGGCCGTCGGCGCGTCCGCCCCGGCTGTTTCGTTCGAGCGGATCTCTTCCGCGGGCGAGCCGCAGTTCGTCGAGATCACGGCAACCAGTCTGACCGGTCGCGCCGGTGAGCCCGGCGTCATGCTTCTCCTGCGGGACGTCACGGAGAGTGTTGTCGGCGAAGGCGAGCGCCGCTGGATGGAGGAGGCGCTCAGGTTCCAAAAGACGCTCCTCAAGTCGCAGAGCGAAGCATCGATGGAGGGCACCCTCGTCGTCTCGCGCGACGGGAGGATCCTCTCGTTCAACCGCCGCTTCGGCGAGCTCTGGGGCATCGAGACCAGCGACCCTGCCCTGCGCTTCGGCGAGGTGGCACAGCAGGCCCTCGAGGAGAAGCTCGCCCGGCCCGACGAGTTCTTCGCGCGGCTAGCCGCGCTCGCAGACGACCCGCACGACACAGAGCCCGAGGAGCTGGCACTTCGGGACGCCCGCTTGTTCGAGACGTACAGCGCCCCGGTCAAGAGCGACGGGGGAGCACACTACGGCCGCGTCTGGTTCTTTCACGACCTGACGGAGCGAAAGCGCGCCGAAGAACGCGTCGCCTACCTCGCCGAGGCGAGCGAGATCCTCGGGGGCTCGCTCGACTACGAGCAGACGCTCCGCAGCATCGCGAAGCTCGCGATCCCGACGCTTGCGGACTGGTGCATCGTCGACGAGCTGCGCGACGACGGCATCGCCCGCGTGGCCGTGGCCGCTGCCGACGAGCGGAAGCAGAGCCTCCTCGAGGAGCTTCGAGACGAGTACCCGCCGACATGGGATTCCCCGCAACCCGCGGCGCGGGCGCTGCGCGAAGGCGAGATCGTTGTCTTCGAGGAATTTACGCCAGAGTCGCTCCGAGAGATGGTCCGCGACGAGCGGCATTACGCGCTCATCCGCGACCTCGAGCCGGTTTCGGCGCTGGCGCTCCCCTTGCAGGCCCACGGCCAGACGCTCGGCACGATCACGTTCGCGTTCGCAGAGTCGGGCCGGCGTTACAGCTCTTCGGATATCTCGCTTGCGACGGAAATTGCGCGACGTGCGGCCCTTGCGATCGACCGCGCGCGTCTGTACCGCGGCGAGCACACCGCGCGTGTGAGGGCCGAGGCCGCGCATGACCGTCTCGCGTTCCTCGCCGACGCGAGCAGCGTGCTCGCACGGTCGCTCGATTACGAGGCCACGCTGGCGCGCGTGGCCGCTCTCGCCGTGCCGCGGCTCGCGGACTGGTGCATCGTCTACCTCGCGGAGCCCGGCGGCCGCATTCGCCGCCTCGCGATCGAGCACAGCGGCGACCTCTCGCAGCGCGCGATCGTCGCCGAGCTCGCCGATTTCGAGTTCGATCCGGATGCGACTCACGGAGTGCCGTCGGTCATCCGAACGGGCGAGCCCGAGTTCCACCCCGTTGCGACGGCGGCGCTTTTCGCCTCCGACGCGGTCGAGCGTGAGCGGCTCGCGGAGCTTCTCGCCGGCGTCGGGATCGCGTCTTGGATGTGTGCTCCGCTCGCCGCGCACGATCGCATCCTCGGTGCGATCACGTTCGTCTCAGTCGATCCGGAGCGCCGCTATACGAGGGACGATCTCGCGCTCGCCCAGGAGCTGGCGAACCGGGCAGCGCTCGCCGTCGACAACGCGCGTCTGTACAGCGAGGCACAGGAAGCGTTCAAGACCAAGGAGACGACGTTCGCCCTCCTGAACACGCTCCTTCGCACGGCGCCGGTCGGCCTTGCGTTTTTCGATTCCGCCCTTCGCTACGTCCTCCTGAACGACGCGCTCGCTGCGATCAACGGCATCGCGGCGATCGACCACGTTGGCAAGACGGTGACGGACGTCCTCCCCGATTGGGATCCACAGGTCGTCGCCGACATGCGCAAGGTGCTCGAGACGAGAGAGCCGATCATCGATCGCGAGATCGCAGGTACGACGCCCGCGGCGCCTGACGTCCTTCGGCACTGGGTCACCAGCTACTACCCGGTGGAGCTCGCCGACGACGTGTTCGGGATCGGTGCCGTCGTCGTCGAGATCACCGAGCGAAAGCGCGCCGAGCAGGAGCGCGCGTACCTGCTCGCCCTGGAGCGGGAGGCACGCGCCGAGGCTGAGAAGGCGAACGAGATTCTCGCGCACGTCGAGGCCGTGACCGAGGCCGCGCTCGCGCACGACGACCTCAACGAGCGCCTCCGGAACCTTCTCTCCCGCGTCGTGGGCGTGGTCCGGGCCGACACTGCTGCCGTGCTGCTCCTGAACGAGTCGCGCGACGAGCTCGTCGCATTCGCATCAATAGGCCTGGAGGAGGAGGTCGAGCACGGAATCCGCATCCCGGTCGGAAAGGGGTTCGCCGGCCGGATCGTCGCGCGACAGGAACCGGTGCTCATCGAAGACGTCGACCACGCCGACGTTCTGAACCCGTTCCTGCGCGAGAAGGGCATCAAGTCTCTCCTTGGCGTCCCGCTCATGGTTGGGGCGGAGGCGACGGGCGTTCTTCACGTCGGAACGCTCGTGCGCCGCGCGTTCACGCAGGACGACGTGCGCCTCCTCCAGCTCGTCGCCGAACGCGTGGCGCTGGCGATCGAGCACGGCCGTGCGTGGGAAGCGGTCCGGAAGGTCGAAACCGTCACGGAAGCCGCGCTCGCGAACCTCGGTCTCGACGAGCTGCTCGAGGAGCTCCTCGCTCGGATTACGACTGCGCTCGGAACGGATACGGCCGTGATCCTCCTCACCGACGACGCGGGCGAGGAGCTCGTCGCGCGGGCCGGTGTCGGGCTCGAGGGGATGGGTCCAGACGACGTGCGCGTTCCTGTCGGACGTGGGTTCGCCGGCGAGGTCGCGGCGACCGCGCGGCCGGTCTCGCTGCCGGACTTGAGCGAGATGGAGATCTTCGACGTCCGCCTGAAGACGAAGGGTGTGCGATCCGCCCTCGGAGTCCCGCTCCTCGTCGAAGGTCGCGTGACCGGGGTCCTCCACGTCGGGACGCTCAGGCGGCGGTACTTCACCGATGAAGATGCACGTGTTCTCCAGCTCGTCGCGGACCGCGTGGCGCTCGCCGTCGAGCGTGCGCGGCTCTTCGAGGCGGAGCGTGAAGCTCGAGCGGACGCGCAAACTGCGGGTGACCGACTCGCATTCATCGCGGAAGCGAGTGCCGTCCTTTCTGCGTCTCTCGAATACGAGCGCACCCTTGCTCGCGTCGCCGAGCTCGCGGTCCCCCGCCTCGCCGACTGGTGCGTCGTGTATTCCGCCGATCCCGACGGGGGAATTCGCCGCCTCGCGGTGGAGCACCCGGATCGGGGCGAGAAGCACGCACTCACCTCTGAGCTCGCGGAGATTGCGCTGAACGAAACCGCGAACGTAGGCGTTCCGCACGTCATCCGGTCGGGCGAGCCGGCGTTTTACCCGGATGCATCGGCCGCGCTTCTCGCGAGCGACATGGCAGATCCCGATCGCGTTCAGCCGATACTCGAACAGCTTGGTATCACGTCGTGGATGTGCGTCCCGTTGTCGGCCCACGGGCGAACACTCGGAGCCATCTCGTTCGTCTCCGCGAAGTCCGGCCGCCGCTATGACCGCGAGGATCTTGCACTCGCCGAGGACCTTGCTCGCCGCGCGGCCGTCGCGGCCGACAATGCCCGCCTCTACCGCGAGGCACAGGCGCGCGCTGACGCGGCGCGGGCGCTCGAGACGATCGGAGACGGGGTCCTCCTCGTCGATCGTGGAGGCATCGTCCGAGTCTGGAACCCGGCCGCTCAGGCGATCACCGGCCTTCCCGCGGACGAGGTCGTCCATCGCGCCGCCGCCGAGGCGATCCCCGGGTGGAGCGACATCGCACATCTCCTTCCCGTCGCCGAAGCGCCGGGCCGCGCGACCCGACCCGAGAGTGTGCCGATCGAGATCGGCGGCCGAGAGATCTGGCTCTCGGTGTCCGCGGTCGGGTTCTCGGAGGGGACCGTGTACGCGTTCCGCGACCTGACCGAGGAACGCCGGCTCGATCAGCTCAAAACCGAATTCGTAGCGACCGCGTCACACGAGCTCCGAACCCCGCTCGCCGCCGTGTACGGCGCGGCTATGACGCTGCGGCGGCGCGACTTCGTGCTCGACGACGAGCATCGTGATCTTCTCCTTTCGGTCATCGCCGACGAGTCGGATCGCCTTGCGCGAATCGTGAACGACATCCTCTGGGCGAGCCGCCTCGATTCGGGCGAGGTCGGTATCGAGATCAAGCCCTTCGACGCGCGGGTGCCCGCGCAGCGCGTGGTCGAGGCGGCGCGAACGCACCTCCCGCCCGACGTCGAGCTCGAGCTCTCGGCGACCGGCGACCTCCCGCGCGTTGCGGCCGACGAGAGCAAGGTCAGCCAGGTGCTCACCAACCTCGTCGAGAACGCGATCAAGTATTCGCCCGACGGCGGCCGGATCGAGCTTCGGCTCGAGGCCGGAGAGCACCGCTTTCGTTTCTCGGTCACCGACGAGGGGATCGGGATCCCGATGAACGAGCAGGCGCGAATCTTCGAGAAGTTCTATCGCCTCGACCCGAACCTGACGCGCGGCGTTGGCGGAACGGGCCTCGGGCTCTACATCTGCCGCGAGCTCGTCCGCCGGATGAACGGCCGCATCTGGGTCACGTCACGCGAGGATCAAGGGTCGAGGTTCTCCGTCGAGCTTCCGCTCGCGGAGACGCAGAAGCGCTAGCAGCCGTTTGTCGCCGCCCGAATCCGGGTACGAATTCCCCAACGAAAGGGGGAGTAAATGTACATCGGACTTGGCACGATCGTTCTCATCGTCATCATCATTCTCCTCATAGCGTTCGTCTTCTAGCGCTTTCGACGAGTCTCGACACGCGCGTAGTCAGCAGAGTTTTCTTCACGTTTATCCGACTACGCGTGCCAAGCAACGCGAAAGGCGGCCTGAGGGCCGCCTTCGCGTCCTCGCTTTTGCCGTCTAGTACGGCGGCGGGCGGTCGTACCGATCGTCGCGAACGACGGTGTCCCGGCGGTACCCGCCGAACCCGCCCCAGCTCGACCAGAAGATCATCGAGAGCAGGAGACCAATCGCGCCGACGATCACGAGGATCACGCCGATCATGTTGATGTCGACGCGACCGTCCGTATTCACGTTGATCGCCAGCCAGAGGATCAGGCCGACAGCGATCAGGAAGATGCTTACACCTACACCCATGGGGTCCTCCTCGGATCTTGTCCCGGAAACGTTCGGGCACGTCGGGAGATACCCTGCCCGGCTCGGTTCGACTCCTCGCAGCTCCGTTTAAGAGCTCCTTTCGAAACGAAGCACTGAGCCGCCGGGCCCGCGCTGGAC
>JALZEM010000006.1 GCA_030862005.1 Actinomycetota bacterium
GATCGCCACGAGCACGGCCCAGTAGCGGTGGACGCGCGCGTCGACCGCCGACGTCGGGTACGTGATTCGGACGGCGCCGTGGATCTGCCCCTGCGACGCGACCGGAACGGCCACGTACAGGAGGTTCATTCCGAGTGTCTCGGACGGCCGAACGCCGGTAGCGACCTCGCCCCGAAGCGCCTCGCCGATCTCGGGGCGGGTGGTGAAGTCGCGGCCTTCGTCGAAGCGGGGCGAGGTGTCGATGACGGCCCGCCCCCCGCGGTCGACGACGACCATCCGGCCGCCCGTGTCCTCGGCGTACTCCAGTGCAATCCGCTCGACGGGAACGAGGTCGCGCCGGCGCGCGCCGGCCTCGAGCGCGTCCTGTGCGAGTGAGGCCATCGCGACGGCGTCGCGCTCGACCTTGCTCGTCAGGTCGCTTCGCTCGTTGCGCGCGTAGGTGATGCCGAGGGGGATCTCGAGCACGGCCAGCACGAGAACCGTGAGCGCGAGGTAGCCGAGGAGGAGCCGGTTGGTCACGCCGCGCGGAGGCGGAGCCCTACGCCGCGGACGGTCTCGATCCAGGCGGGATCGCCCAGCTTGCGGCGGAGCGAAGCGACGTGGACGTCGATCGTCTTCGCGGAGCCGTACCAGGTCGTGTTCCAGACCTCGGCGAGGATCCGCTCGCGGCCGACGACCGCGCCCGCGTCGCGAGCGAGGAGCGCGAGGAGGGCGAACTCCTTCGCGGTCAAGGCGAGCTCGCGCCCGTTCAGCGTCGCCCGGTGCGCGCGGACGTCGATCGCGAGCGGGCCCACGATGAGCGGCGCATCCGGCTCGCCGCCTGGCTTAGGCCGGGCGCGGCGCGAGACCGCGCGAATCCGCGCGATCAGCTCCCGCAGGCCGAACGGCTTCACGACGTAGTCGTCGGCGCCGACCTCGAGCCCGACTACCCGGTCGACCTCCTCGCCCTTCGCCGTCACGACGATGATCGGGACGTCCGACCGCGCGCGGAGCTCGCGGCAGACGGTCAGCCCGTCCACGTCTGGAAGACGGAGGTCGAGGAGGACGAGGTCGGGCTCGGCCGCGGCGAGGGCGTCGCGGCCCGTTGCGACGCGCTCGACCTCGAAGCCCTCGCGGCGAAGACCCTCCGCAAGGGGCTCGGCGATTGCCTCTTCGTCCTCGACGACGAGAATCTTCACGCGCCAATCGTGGCACGCGCACTCGCCGCGCCGCGCGCGCCTACCGAAGCTTTACCTTGGCCTGGGCGAGTTCTTACCTCGCGGAAGCCCGAAATTTCCTTGCGCCCTCCTACCTTCCGGCGGAAGCCACCAGGGAGGTGCAATGAATCGAAAGCACGCACTCATCATCGCCGTCGCGCTCGGCATCGCCGCCGTCGCGGGGACGTTTGCGGCAGTCCAGACCCTGTCTCTTGGCGCGGGCGCCGAGGCCGCGACGATCTCCGCCGCCGAGATCGCGGAGAGGCACGCGAAGCTCGATCGCGCCGCGCGTCAGCTTCGTCGCGCGGAGCGGAAGCGCCCGCCCGCGCTCCCGGCGCTCCCAGCCGTGACCGGGTCGGCGACGCTTGCGTCCGCCTCGGGCGGAGTCGGCGACTCCCGACCTTCGTGGAGCACGGGAACGGTCTCGACCGGGTCGCACCACGACTTCGGCGACGACCACGGCGGCCGCGACCACGACGAGGACGACGAGCGCGACGAGGTTGACGACGACGAGCGCGACGACGTTGACGACGACGACCGCGACGACGACTCCGACGATGACGATTTCGACGACGACAGGGACGATGACTGACCACGTCGCACGCCTGTACGCGATCGCGCTCGGCGTCGTCATCTTCTTCCTGACCTGGGCAGTCGTCGCGGCGCGGCCCTGGGCGGCGGAGGCGACGGCCAACGATCCGCGCCTCGTCGCGCTCGAACGGCGCGAGGAGCGGCTTCGCCGCGAGAGCATTCGCGTGCAGCGGGTCGTGCAGCGGCGCTTCGCCGTGTACAGGAGGGAGCTCCGCGCGCGCCAGGCGCAGATCGCGGCAATCGAGGCCTCGAACGCTTCGGCGGCGTCGGCGTCGACCTCCTCGACCGATGGGATCTCGTCGAGCGGTGCGGCGGGCGGGTCCTCATCGGGCGGTCCATCCGGACCATCGGTGAGCGTCGTCTCGCTTCCGCCGGTGACGAGCTCGGGGAGCTCGTGATGGAGCGGCACGGCTTTCACGCGATGGGAACGCACGTGGACGTGCTCCTCGACGTCGATCCGGGCGCCGACGCTGTCCTTGCCCTCGCTTCGGTCGAACACGAGTTCAGGCGCCTCGAGGGGCTCATGACGCGGTTCGATGCGGACTCCGAGCTCAGTCGCCTCAACGCGGCAGGTGCCGCCGACGTGAGCGATGAGCTCGTCGAGGTCGTTCGACTCGGGCTCGACGCGCGCGAGCGGACCGGAGGGCGGTTCGACCCGACCGTGCACGAAGCTCTGGTCGCGGCGGGGTACGACCGCTCGTTCGAGCACGTCGACGATCGGCCGCCTTCGGCGGCCGCTCGGCCGGCCGGAGGAGCCGTCCGCATCCACGCGGCGCGGATCGAGCTTGACCCCGGCGTCCGGCTCGACCTCGGCGGCATCGGCAAGGGGTACGCCGTCGACCGTGCGGTCGAGCGGCTCGCTTCGCTCGGTCCGTGTCTCGTGAACGCGGGCGGCGACCTCGCCGTACGCGGGACCCCTTCGATGGGCGTCTGGCCCGTCGGCCTCGAGACGCCGTGCGGACGGTTGACGCTCGGCGTTTCCGACGGCGCGCTCGCCACATCCGGAACCGACCGGCGCCGCTGGCGCTCCGGCGGTGAGCTTCGGCACCACCTCATCGACCCCGCGACCGGGCGACCCGCGGCGTCGGATCTTCTCCGCATCACCGTGGCGGCGCCGACGGCCGTCGAGGCCGAGGTACTCGCCAAGGCTCTGTTCTTCGCCGGCGAGGAAGCGGCCGCGGCGGAGGCTGACGCGCTCGGCGTCGCGGCACTCCTGATCACGACCGACGGCCGGGTGCGCCCGGCAGGAGGGATTGCATGAAGAACGATCCGACGTTCTGGCTGCTCGCGCGCGCGACCGGCCTAACCGCCTACGTCCTGCTGACGCTCTCGGTGCTCGCCGGCCTGATCGTGAAGGCGAAGCCGTTCGGCCGGGCGCTCAAGCCGGCGACGGCGGTTGACTTCCACCGTTTCGTCGCGTTGCTCGGGATCGCGATGGTCGCGCTGCACGGCGTCACGCTCGTGCTCGACGAGACGGTCGCGATCGGGCTCGGCGCCCTGCTCGTCCCGGGCCTAGCGCCGTACCGGCCGCTCTGGACCGGCGTCGGCGTCCTCGCGGGCGAGCTGATGGTCCTCATCTACGTCTCGTTCGCGCTCAAGAAGCGGATCGGCCAGAAGAACTGGCGCCGGCTCCACTGGGCGACGTACGCGACGTTCGCCGCCGCGACCGCGCACGGCCTCATGGCCGGCTCGGACTCGGCCGAGCCGTGGGCGCTTGGCCTCTACCTCGGCGCGGTCGGCGCCGTCGTCGCGGCGACGGTCTGGCGCGTCCTCGTCCCGGCCGGACCGCCCGCCCGGCCCCGGCCGCAACCGCAAGCGCAACCCCAACCGGAAGGAGCGTCATGAGCACGTATCGCATCGTCATCGACCGTTCGCTCTGCAGCGGGTTCGGCACCTGCGCCGACCTAGCGCCGCACCTCTTCGAGGTCGCGAGCGACGGCGTCGCCGCGGGGCGCGTAGGGGAGACGGACGACGAGTCCGTTCTCGATGCCGCCGCGCAGTGCCCGATGGGCGCGATCGCCGTCTTCGACCTCGCGAGCGGGGAGCAGGCGGCGTGAGCACCCGCACGGTCGTCATCGTGGGAGCCGGCCTCGCCGGCTCCCGGTGCGCCGAGACGCTCCGCTCTGAAGGGTTCGACGGACGTATCGTCCTGATCGGCGAGGAACAGACCCCGCCGTACGAGCGTCCTGCGCTCTCGAAGGAGTTCCTCGCGGGCGACGCCGGGCGACTCGAGCTCCGTCCGCCGGACTTCTGGGACGAGCAGGAGATCGAGCTCGTCCTCGGGCGCCGGATCGCGTCGGTCGACTCGATTGGCGTGAAGTGGGACGCGCTGGTCCTCGCGACCGGCGCCCGCGCGCGTCGGCTGCCGTCGCTTCCTGACGGAGTCCACACGCTCAGGACCGTCGCCGACGCCGAGGCGCTTCGCGCGGAGCTCGATGTGGGCGGGCGGCTGGCGATCATCGGCGCGGGGTTCATCGGCGGCGAGGTCGCGTCGACCGCGCGAAAGCTCGGCGTCGACGTGACGCTCATCGACATGGCGGAGGCGCCGCTCGAGCGCGTGCTCGGCCGCGAGGTCGGCGCCTTGCTGGCGGCCCGATACCGGGCGAACGGCGTCGACCTTCGCCTCGGTTCAGGTCTCGTGCGCTTCCTCACGGCTGCGAACGGCCGCGTGCGTTGCCTCGAACTCACGGACGGTAGCGAGGTCGCCTGCGACACCGCGCTGCTCGCGATCGGCGCAGAGCCCGCGGGCGAGCTGGCCGCTGCGGATCGAGCGGGCATTCCTACCGACGGTTGCGGCCGCACACGCGTGCCGAACGTCTACGCGTGTGGCGACGTGGCGAGCGCGTGGCGCTCGTCCGTGTCACGGCAGGTTCGGGTCGAGCACTGGACCTCGGCCGCCGGCCAGGCAGCCGCGGTCGCTCGTGCGATCCTCGGCCGCGAGGCGCCATACGACGACTTGCCCTACTTCTGGTCCGATCAGTTCGGACTGCGGCTTCAGCATGTTGGGCACGCCGAGGAATGGACGGCCGTCGAGATCGAGGGCGAACCGGATTCGTTTGCCGTTCGCTATGTCGAGCGGGACGGGACGCTCGTCGCAGCTCTGCTTGCGAACAGGCCGCGCGAAGTCGGGCCGATCCGGCGCGAGCTTGCGGCGGCCGCGCTCGAGGAGGCTGCGTAACCTGTGGGCGTGAGACGGTTTCTTCCGGTTGCGCTCGCGGTCGTCGCGGCTGGGATCGCCGCCCTCGGCGTCAACCTGCTCCTCGTCGACTACGCCTCCGGCGGCGACGACGCGGTTGGAAACTTGAGCCCGCGCGCCCCCCTCACGGGAACGCAATCGCGCGTCGCAACGACCGGGACGGGGACGACGACCGACTCGTCCACGACCGAGCAGACGACGACGGAGCAGACGACGACCGAGCAGACGACGACCGAAGAGGACGACCACGGCCGGAACCGCGGCCGCGGCGGCGGGGACTCGAGCGGCAGCGGCTCCGGCGACGACGACTAGCCGGCACGGAGAACGGAGCGGGCCCGCC
>JALZEM010000009.1 GCA_030862005.1 Actinomycetota bacterium
CGCGGCGAGGATACCCGGCGTTCAAACGCTCGCGGAGCGGGGAACATTCCAACATGGCGACGAATGCGGGGACCGTGCTCGTCATCGCCGCTCGGCAGCCAGACTTCGCCGAGCTGCTCGAAGAGGCCGGCTTCGACGTCGTCCTGCGGACACGCCCTCTCGACCAGCTCGATCGGGAAGATTTCGACGTCGCGGTCGTCTTCCGTGGCCGGCTGATCGGCCGAAACCAGGCGGCCGCGCTCGCGCGGCGCGGCATTCCCGTGATCGAGGTCCTCACGGTCGAGCCGCCGAGCCGCTCGACGGCGGGCTGGATCCGGCTCTCGAATCGCGTCACGAAGTCGGATCTCGCGCAGATCGTGCACGCCGTCGCCGAATGGTCGCGCGCACGTACCGCGGTGCCGCTTGCGCGGGTCGGCTCGCGGGCTCCCTGAGCGGCCTCGCGTATCCTGCGGCCTCGTGAGCCTGACCGTCCTCAACCGCTCCCGAGCCCTCTTCGACCGCGCACGCACGGTGCTTCCGGGCGGGAACACGCGTACGACGCTTTTCATCCCCCCGCATCCGCCGTACGCCGCGCGCGGCGAGGGCTATGAGCTCATCGACATGGAGGGGCACCGGCTGATCGACCTGCACGCGAACTACACGGCGCTCGTGCACGGGCACGCGCATCCGTCGCTCGTCGAGGCCGCCACGGAGGCGGTCAGGGACGGGTCCGCGTTCGGCCTTCCGACGGAGGCGGAGATCCAGCTAGCCGAGACGCTGAGCGACCGCGTCCGCGCCGTCGAGCAGATCCGGTTCACCAACTCCGGGACCGAGGCCGTGATGATGGCGATTCGCGCGGCGCGCGTCTTTACAGGCCGGTCGGGCATTCTCCGTTTCGAGGCCGCGTATCACGGCACGTATGACGCCGTCCTTCCGTCCTCGTCGCCGGGCATCGCCGACAACGTCCGCGCGGATTCGGCCGGGCTTCCATTCGGAGAGGAGGATGCGTTTCGCGCCGCGATCGCCGAGCGTGAGGAGGATGTCGCGTGCGTGCTCCTCGACCTGATGCCGAACCGCGTCGGGCTGGCGGCGGCGTCGCAGGCGTTCGCCGAGCTCGTGCGCGCGGAGACGCGCCGGCGCAACATCCTCCTCATCGTCGACGAGGTGATCACGTTCCGGCTCGGCTTCGGCGGCCTGCACGAGCTCTACGGCCTCGAGCCCGACCTCGTCACCTTCGGGAAGATCATCGGCGGCGGGTTCCCCGCAGGCGCGTTCGGCGGGCGGCGGGACGTCATGGACGTCTTCGATCCCGCGCACGCGGACCACGTCCCGCACGGCGGCACGTTCTCCGCCAACCCCGTGACTATGCGGACCGGCCTCGCCGCGCTCGAGCTTCTCGACGAGGCGGCGATCACACGCATAAACGGGCTCGGCGAGCGGCTGCAGGAGGGACTGGCCGCCGCCGGATTCGAGGTCGCCGGCCGCGGCTCGCTGCTCCGGATCGACGGCGGCGAGCGGCAGCGCGAGCTCTGGTGGCGGCTCTACGAGGAAGGCGTGCTCGTGACGCCGAACGGCCTCGTCGCGGTCTCGACGCCGATGGACGAAGCCGTGATCGACGACGTCGTCGAGCGCGCAGCTGCGACCCGCAGCTGAGGCTCGCGCGAGACGGCGACGTGCGCTGTGGTTAAACCGACCGCTCAGGCGGAGAAAAAAGGGGTGAGGAAGGCGTGAGCACGACGGTCGAGACGCTGCGGGTGCTGGAACCGGCGACGGAGGAGGTCCTCGCCGAGGTACCACGCGCGAGCGTTCAGGAGGCGGACGCCGCGATCGGGCGGGCGCAGGAGGCGTTCCCGGCGTGGCGCGCACTCGCCCCGAGCGAGCGCGGCTCGCTCCTTCGCCGTATCGCGAGCGCAATCGAGCGACGAGCGGAGGAACTCGCGCAGCTCGAAGCTCGAAACGTCGGCAAGCCGATCAGCGACGCCCGCGGCGAGGTGGCGATGGTCGCCCAGTGCTTCACGTACTACGCGGCCGCGCCCGA
>JALZEM010000011.1 GCA_030862005.1 Actinomycetota bacterium
GCCGAAGCGTCGGCGCTCTTCCCCCCGCAGGGCGATCTCGTCCGGCTCGCGAAGCGCACTCGCCGGGGTCGAGAAGGAGATCCTCGTCTCCGTCGACGTCGGCGAGCAGCGCGTTGCCGTGCTCGAGGACGGAACTCCGGTCGAGGTGTACCTCGAGCGCCCGGGCCGCCGCTCGATCGCCGGGAACATCTACAAAGGCGTCGTCGACAACGTCCTCCCGGGGATGGAGGCGTCCTTCGTCGACATCGGCCTGGACCGGAACGGCTTCCTGTACGTCGACGAAATTCTCGTCCCGGAGCTCGAGGGAAAGCGCCAGGGGCGGCGGATCCAGGAGCTGATCGAGCGTGGGCAGGAGGTGGTCGTGCAGGCCGTCAAGGACCCGATGGGGACGAAGGGCGCGCGCCTCACCACGGAGGTATCGCTTCCCGGCCGGTTCCTCGTTTACGTCCCTTCCGGCGAGGGCGTCGGAATCTCGCGCCGTCTCGACGACGCCGAGCGCGAACGGCTCAAGGCGATTTCGAAGGAGCTCGAGCTCCCCGAAGGCGGGATCATCATCCGAACCGCGGCCGAGGGTGCTTCGAAGGAAGAAGTCGCCGGCGACCTTGCGCTGCTCCAGAAGCTCTGGTCCACGATTCAGGGTCGCGCCGCGCGAGCGGAGGCTCCGTCGCTGATCTACCAGGAAGCGGAGCTGCCGCTTCGGATCGTGCGCGACCTGTTCATTCGGGATTTCGAGCGCGTCGTGGTCGACCACGATCGCACCCACCGTCGGATCGTCGGCTACCTGAAGCGGACGTCGCGCGACCTGGCGGAACGTGTCGAGCTCTACACGGGCAAGCAGCCGCTGATGGAGCACTTGGGTGTCGAGGAGGCCGTCCGCTCGACCCTGAACCGCCGCGTGGATCTTCCGTCAGGCGGCTATCTCATCTTCGACTACGCCGAGGCGTTCACCGTCATCGACGTCAATACGGGGCGCTTCGTCGGCGGCCGCGGAAAGTCCAGTACCGGGCGCCTCGAGGACACGATCACGAAGAACAACCTCGAGGCGGTCCAAGAAGTGGTCCGCCAGCTCCGCCTCCGCGACATCGGCGGGATCATCGTCATCGACTTCATCGACATGGCGAACCCGAAGAACCGCGACGCCGTCGAGAACGCGCTCCGGCTCGAGCTCGAGCGCGACCGGACGAAGACGTACGTCGTCGAGATCTCGCCGCTCGGCCTCGTGGAGATGACACGCCAAAACGTGACCGACGGCCCCCGCGAGATCCTCACGGTCGCCTGTCCGACATGTGCGGGCGACGGCGTCGTCGTCTCCGACGAGACGCACGCGGTCGACGCGGAACGGCGCCTCCGCGCGCTCGCCGCGAGCTCGCGAAGCCAGGCCTTCCGCGTCGAGATGAACTCGCGCGTGGCGGGGATGCTGATCGGGCCCGGGGCTTCTCGGCTCGAGGAGCTCGAGCGTGAGACCGGCCGACGTTTCTTTTTCGAGACGAAGGACGAGCTCCCGGGCGACCATTTCGCGGTGCTCACGAAGGGGCCGGTGGCGCGGATCGAGGCGAAGTCGCTTCCCGTCGCGAGCGGCGACGAGCTCGAGGTCAAACTGGAAGCCACCCACATGCATGACGAGGCGGACGCGATCGCGAGGCTCGACGGCTACGTCATCTCCGTCGCGGGAGCCGGTAACAAGGTCGGGAAGACGGTCAAGGTGCGGATCGAGCGCGCGACCCGAACCGTCGCCTACGCAGTCCTGACCGGCGGCGTCGCGAGCGAGCCGCCCGTCGAGGCGGGTGTCGAGCTCGAGACCGAAACGGCCGGGATCGGTGCGGGACCGGAGGCGGAGACCGAGGCGCCGCGCGAGAAACCGAAGCGGCGGTCGACGCGCGGTGGCCGAGGCCCACGCGTCGTAGAAACGGCGACGGAGGCGGATGCCGAGCCTGAAGCGGAACCGTCCGCGACCAACGCGGCGCCCGAACCGGGGCCCGAGGCTCTGGAGAAGCCGAAGAAGCGGACGCGTCGCGGAAGCCGCGGCGGCCGCGGCCGCAAGAAAAAGGCGCCGGCGATGGGTGCATCCACGGACGAGGCTGCGACGGAGGCGGCGGAGGTGTCGCCTCCGGAGGAAGCGTCCGAGGAGGTAGTGGCCGCCGAGACCGCGCCCACCGACGAGGGCGAGGCCGCGGAGGAGAAGCCGAGGAAACGGAGCCGGCGCGGCACGCGCGGCGGCCGAAATCGCCGCCGGAAGGCTCCCGCGGAAGCACCCATCGACGATACGGTCCCAGCGGTTGCCGCTGAGGAGGAGGCTGGCTAGACTGTTCGCGAGGCGGGCGAAAGCCCGCTTCTTGGCGCCATGACCTACGCGATCATCACACTCGGAGGAAAGCAATACCGTGTCCGCGAGGGCGAGCGGCTGCTCGTGGATCGTCTTCCGTACGACGAAGGGAAGACGTTCCAGCCGGCCGTTCTCCTCGTCGGCGGAGACGGCGACGTCCGCGTTGCGGGCGATTTGAAGGGTGGCGATCAGGTCACGGCGCGCGTTGCCGCGCACGTCCTCGGCGAGAAGGTGGTCGTCGGGAAGCACAAACGGCGGACCGGGTACCGGCGGCGAAACGGCCACCGCAGCCGCCTGTCCCAGATCGAGATCGAAGCCATCGGCAAGAAGGCGACCCGTCCCTCGACCGCGAAAAAGAGCGAGACGCCGAAAAGCGAAACCTCGAAGAGCGAGGCGCCGAAGAAGCGCGAGAAGAAAGCGAACGAGACGAAGTAATGGCGCGATGAGGGGGAAACCCCCTCATTCAGCCCCGATAATCTCGGATAAGGAGCAAACGCAAATTGGCGCACAAGAAGGGATTGGGGTCTTCGAAGAACGGTCGTGACTCCGAGTCGAAGCGACTCGGCGTCAAGGTCTTCGACGGGGAAGAGATCAAGGCCGGGATGATCGTCGTTCGCCAGCGCGGAACGCGGTTCCATCCGGGCGTCGGCACAGGGCTTGGTCGTGACCACACGATCTTCGCGACGCGCGACGGTCGCGTCTCGTTCAAGAGCGCGGGCGAGACCCGAGTCATCTCGATCGTCTAGGCCGGCCGGCGCGTCGCGGTCATGTTCCACGACCGTGCCCGCATCCACGTGACGGGAGGCCGCGGCGGTGACGGCGCGCTCAGCTTCCGCCGCGAGAAGTACGTGCCCAAGGGCGGCCCCGACGGCGGCGACGGCGGGAACGGCGGTGACGTCATCCTGGTCGCGGACGCGGATCTGCGCGACCTTTCCGCCTTCAAGGGAAAGAGGCGATTCGGCGGAGGTCGCGGCCGCCACGGCGAGGGAGCGAACCGGCGAGGCGGCGACGGCGAGTCGGTCGACCTCCACGTCCCCGTCGGGACGCAGGTGTTCGACACCGACGGCCGTCTCGTCGCGGACCTCGCTCATCCCTCGGCACGCGTGACCGTCGCTAGGGGCGGCATCGGTGGATCGGGAAACAAGCGGTTCGCGACGTCGACGGAGCAGGCGCCGCGGATCGCCGAGGTCGGCCAGCCGGGGGAGGAGGCGACGCTAGAGCTGCGCCTGAAGCTTCTTGCGGACGCTGCGCTTCTCGGCTTCCCGAACGCGGGAAAGTCGTCGCTTCTACGCCGTCTCTCGAACGCGAAGCCGAGGGTCGCGGATTACCCGTTCACGACGATCGCGCCGGTTCTCGGTACCGTCGATGGGCCGGAAGGGCGGCAGCTCACGGTGGCGGACGTCCCCGGACTGCTCGAGGGCGCGAGCGAGGGGGTCGGGCTCGGGGACGAGTTTCTCGCGCATCTCGAGCGTGCACGGCTCTTTCTCCACGTGATCGAGATGCAGGAAGACGTCGACGCGCGGTTCCGCGCGATCGATCGCGAGCTTCTCGCGTATGGCGCACGTCTCGCGGAGCGTCCGCAGATCGTCGTGCTGAACAAGCTCGACCTCGTCGACGAGGTTCCCCGGCTGGGAGCACGTGATGATCGCGTGCTTGCCGTGGTGCCGGTTTCCGCCGTGACGGGAACCGGGATCGAGGAGCTCAAGCGCGCGCTCTTCGAGCTGATTCCCGATGAGGCGCCAGCGGTGGCAGCACCCGTCGAGGAGATGGCGGACTTCCTCGTCTACCGGCCTGAGCCACCGCGGCGGCGTCCCTATCGGATCTTCCGCAGCGATCGGGGGTATCGCGTCTCGGGGACCGCGGTCGCCGCGGGCGACGAGGACGCGCTGCGCGACGCGCTTCGTTCGGCGGGCGCGAAGCCCGGCGATCTCGTGACCGTGGGCGAGACGACGTACGAGTTCGAGTGAGCGACGCTCGCCGTCTGCTTCGGCACGCTTCTGACGGGGGTTCGGAGCGAAGACCGCGCGACGCGCGCGTTTTTCGGCGATACGCTCGCGCGCGCGCAGGGGGGCGGGTCGGGACCCGCCTTACCCGCGCGCGTGACTCTGTCGCAGCCGATGGGGACGATCACGCGGGGATTTCCACAGCCGTTCGCTCGTGCACGAGTTCGACAAGCCGGCGCAGGTCATCCGGATCGGTGTCCGGAAG
>JALZEM010000016.1 GCA_030862005.1 Actinomycetota bacterium
ACCTGGACGATCGTGCCGGGACTAGAGCCAAGGCGCTGGTACCTCGCCCACCACTGGCGGAAGGACTCGTCACCGACCTTGCTTGGAGCCACTAGGTCGAGGAGCACGCCCCGCCCCCAGCCGGTCCGCATCACGTGGATGACCTCCTCCTCCAGTGCAGTCGCCCTTCCCGCCGGGTAATCGGGAGCCTGGGAAAGCCTCGCGAAGCTGTTCATGAGCACGAGGCCGGACGTCCTCTCCGGATACGTGGCAGCGAAAACCATGCTGAGCGCCCCCCCGCCCCCGATGCCCAGCAGCACGGCTTGCTTTGAGCCGACCTCGTCCATCACGGCCCCGATGTCGTCGAGCCATTGCTCTAGCGACGGCAACTCATTGGGCGGGATCGGGTCGGAGATCCCGGTTCCCCGCTGATCGAATGAGATCAGCCGCCCGAGCGAGCTGAGGCGGCGGAGGAACGCCGCGAGCGCCGGCTCGTCCCACTGCGCCTCGATCGAGTGCCAAAACTCCGCGATCAGGACGAGGTCGGGCTCGCCTTCGCCGATGACCTGGTACGCGACGTGGATGTCGCCACTCTGTGCGTAACGCGTCTCCGGCAACACGGCGATCCGATTCTCCCCCCTCGGGGCAGCGGTTGCGATTACTTGTCCCGGCTCCATCGTCGCCGGCGACGTGCCGTCGGAGTCGCAGCGAGGTCGCCGGTTCGAGACCGGCTCGCTCCCTCTTCCCGAGGATCACCTCATTGCGGCGCGACGCGGGCATGGATCGGGTTGCCTCCGGGCCGCGGAAACCTAGACCTACGCCGGTTGAACTCGGCACCGACCGGCAGTTCAGTTGGCCGTCCGGGTACTGAGTGTCGTTGACGGAAAGGAGCGAGACCATGAGGAAGCGGCTCCTCGCGGTGACTGCGGCAACGAGTTTGGCCCTTGGTACCTTGGCCGGCTCGGCGCTCGCTCATCACAATGCGGCTGCAGATAAGTTTGTCGGCCCACCGGCGAATGCAAACGTGTCTGGGCTCGGGCACGGCGGCATGGAGTGCGGTGCAATGAATCCGAACACCCCGCTCGTGTCGCTCGCCCCGGGCGTTACCTGCCCGGCGCCGTAAGTTCCAGCGTCGATTGACCGGTTCCGGGGCTGCCGCCTCGCTTGGATGACGGCGGCCCCGGCTTCGGTCACTGATCGGGCCTCGACGTTCCCGCGTCGCTTCGTCGTGTCGCCGCGCGTCCTGCCCTTCCAAGAACCAACAGGCCCGTAAAGTCGGCCCTTGCATGAGGTTTCGGAGGGACGCCCCGCGGCGCAAGATCCCGTCTCTTGTTAAGGAGTTAGGTCCGGCGCGTGCCGGGCGAGGCTGGTCCCTCTCAGTTCGCCGGGAGTTGCGCGGCTTCGGCATTTGAAGGAGAATGGACGCGCAAGCGAGGATTGTGGCGACTGCGGCTTCTCTCCTCGTGGGCGTAAAAGGGGGCGTATGTCAGACGACTTGAAGGCACCCGCCGAAGAGGATGGCGGCTTGGACACACTCGGATTGGAGGCTCTCGCCTCGCGATCGGATCTTCTGAAGCGAGCCGCCGTCGCCGGGAGCGCCGCCATCGGAGGGGGTCTGCTCATCGCGGGCGTTCCGAAAGTGGCCGCTTCGGCTCCCTCTCGGGCGCAGGACGTCCGCATCCTGAACTACCTGCTCCGGCTCGAGTACGTGCTGGCGGCCTTCTATGAGACGGCGGCCGCTGAGGGGCAGGTAACCGGAGAAATCCAGCAATTCGTTTCGGTCGTGGGAGAGCACGAGCGGGAGCACGTCGCCCTTCTCCAGCGCATCCTCGGAGACGATGCCAATGCTGAGCCCTCCGTCGACTTCGGCGATGGCACCAGTAACCCAGACAAGGTGGCCGTGACAGCACGCAATCTCGAGGAGACGGCTTCGGCCGCGTACATCGGGCAGGGTGCCAACCTGACCGAACGCGTAATGATCGACGCCGCGAGAATCACCTCCGTCGAGGCGCGTCACGCCGCTTGGATCGCTGACATCCTCCGGAGGCACCCTGCCCCGGCCGCTGCCGATCCTGCGAAATCCCCCAGCCAGGTGGCCGCGGCCCTTCGAAGAGCCGGGGTCTCGATCTCGGACTAGAGCTCCATGGAACGCCCGTCGTCCCACACCAAGAAGGAAGAGGGAATCATGTCCGGTCTAACCCTCGAACAGCTCGACCAAGACGGCGCGCTCCAGGAGGGGATCGCCGGCTTGTACGGGCACTCGCGCGCCGAGTTCCTGCGGAAGGCGGTCGTCGGCGGAGGCGCTCTCATCGCGGCGCTCTCGGTGCCGCCTCGGGTGGAAGCGGCAGCGGCGAGCGACGTGCGGATCTTCCAATTTGGTCTCAACTTCGAATATCTGCAATCAGCCTTCTACACCGAGAGCGAACGTCTCGGCACGATCGCCGATATGCCTCCGAGGAGGCGCGTCTGGGCGCGGACGCTCGGCGCGCACGAGCGAGCACACGTCGCGATCATCAAGAAGGTGCTCGGACCGGCAGCCGGCAAGAGACCTTCCTTCAACTTCCGCGGGAACACGGAGACCGAAGTCCGCTTCACGAGAACTGCGGTGGCTATGGAGGACCTGACGACGGCGCTTCTGACCGGCTTGACTCCGAAATTGCAAGACCAGGGCCTCGCCGCCGCCGCCTTCTCGCTCATGACCGTGGAGGCACGGCACGCCGCCTGGGCCCGCCACCTCGTTGGCACGTTGCCCGTCGCGAGCGCATTCGACGAGCCGAAGTCGCTCGATGAAGTCGATCGAATCGTGGCCTCAACCCGTTTCATCAGCACGCTCAGGGCTCGGACGACGACAACCCGCAACCCCCGATTCACCGGATAGCTGACATCCTGCCCGGAGGGAGGCGCCGCCTCGGTGCAGCGATCGCCGTCGCCTCCGTGCTTGTCGGCTCGGCCCTGCTCGTCGGCGCCTTCACCTCGCGCTCGACGTCCCCTTGGGGGTCGGCTTCGGCCGCGCCTTCTCGCTCGTCGGCGGGATCCGGCCTCGACAGGATCCACGGCGTCGCCGTTCCGGGACCGGTCAAACCCGCGTTCGCCCCGTCGACGCCGGTTCTTCTGCCCACATCCGACAAGCTCGCGCGCTGGGCCTTAGTGCGCTTCGCCGTCCCGGCCCGCAGCGAGCCCAGGATGGACGCTCACGTCGTCGCCAACGTCTCAAAACGAACTCCGGAGGGGACGTCGAACATCGTCCTCGTTCTCGGCCGCAAGACCGACGAGACCGGACGACTCTGGATTCACGTCCGTCTGCCCGTTCTGCCGAACAACCTGACAGCGTGGATTCCTCGTTCGGCAGTCGGCGGTTACGGCGTCGTCCGGACGCACCTCGTCGTCGACCTTGAACGGCTGACGGCCACGCTCTACCGCAACCGGCGCGAGATCTTCCGCGCGGAAGTTGGAGTAGGACAGGCTGCGTGGCCTACGCCCAAGGGTGAGTTCTACATCCGTAACAAGCTCACCGGCTACTCGAGTCCGATGTACGGGCCGGTTGCGTTCGGGACGAGCGCCCGCTCGGACGTGCTGACCGACTGGCCGGCCGGCGGCTACATCGGAATTCACGGGACAGATGAGCCGGGACTCCTTCCCGGGCGCGTCTCCCACGGCTGCATTCGCCTGCGCAACCCCGCCATTCTTAGGCTCGCCGAACTGATGCCCGTCGGGACACCGCTCACGATCCAATGATGAAGACGGGCACGGCATCGAAGGGCTTCCGCCTCGCACTCGTCTATCTGGCACTTTTCCTCGCGACCGGACTCGCCTACCCGACGGTCGCCGGTGCGCAGGCGCGGGGCGAGGACGACATTCCAGACCAGCTTTGGCGGGAATACCCGCTCGACCCCACCAAGGCGGACGGCGACGCGCCGGAGATTGTCGAGCCTCAGCCGTCACCGCCCGTCCAGGCTGAGACCGACTCGGCCGTCCAGACCACGTCCGAACCGCCGAATGCACAGGCGCAGCCCGCGGGGGAGTCCGACTCAGGCCGCTCCCTCACGTTTCCGCTCCTCGGCGCCGTCCTCGGTCTCCTCGTCGGTCTGCTCGTCCTGGCGGCAGCGAGGAGAGGCGCGTTCGCGATCGCTGGGGGATATCTAGCCCGCGGCGGCTCTGCCCTCGAATCGCCGCTGCGTGCGGCGACCAATGCTCCCCGCTACGTCGGCCGCGCCGGCGCTACGGTCGTCTCCCCCCTGCGGACGCTCCCCAGGCTTGCGCGCCGCATCGGCCATCTCCTGTTGTCGTCCCTGCGAGCCGTTGCCGGCTTCGTCATTCATGTCGTCCGCAGCGTCGGCTCCGCGGTAGCAGTAACTGGGGAAGCATCAAGGACGGTCCGCCACGCGTGGAGAGCGTCGCGTTCTCGCCTCCTCTTCTATGCCTTCACAGCGCTCGTAAGTGCCGGCTTCGGCCTACTCGTCACGCTTTTCCTACAGTCCTGATCGACCGCGCCCAGCCTTCTCCGAGCTGATCGAGTCGGACGGAAGGTTTGCGCTCGGGTTGCTCGAGAACGAGTCGCCGGCCGCTACAGGGTTCGGGGGAGCGCCGGAGGGAGCCCTGCGCCCACACGGCGGTACACACGCGCGCTTGTCGAAGATTGGTGTCGCTCAAGCCGCTGAGGCGGCCTCCACTTCGTGACGCGTGGACGGGGCAGCGGAAGGCCGCCTGGTCCGGTGATTTGTGTCCTGGCTGCCCCGTCGCCGCCGCTCCCCGTACATGGAAAGCAGCAGCCTGAGCCGACGCTACCGCTCTTCGCGCGAAGCAGCAGCCGATCTATGCCGGGCGCTCGTTCTGCGTGGCGTCCGCCGGCAGGCCGTAGCGGGCCACCACGCGGTCGTAGTTGAGCCGCAGCAACTGGATCACGTCGCGGACGTCGGTCTCATCCTCGATTCTGCGCGCGGCCGGCCCCGGCTTTCCGGGGAAGACCGGGTGGTGCACCACCCGACCTTGTTTGAGGAGGTCGGCCCAGACCTGCTTCGGGAAGAAGAAGTGGGCGGCGTGGTCACCGTGCAGGTGCCCGATCTCCCGGCGGCCGACTTTGAAGGCGAACTCGCCGCGGCGGCCCGCGCCTGCCTCTACGCCCGGCCAGGAGGCAACCTCGTCGGTGATCCGCTTCCTTGCCGTTTGCGACTCGGTCATGGATGACTTTCGAAGGTCCGAGACTTGGTCCAACAATGATGCATCTTCACGTGCGGTCCGCCGGTCCCAACCCGGTCGCGTCGCACGGCCAACGCGCCCAACCGTGTGGCGCTGGGCCACGTCGTCGCCTGACCGTCGGCAGCGACGAGTTATGCGACTTTCCCCCGTCTATCGATGAGAGAGGAGAACCTTGAGCGTCACGTTTCCAGGAGAGTCAGCAGAGTACCGGGCGGCGCGCGATCGGCTGCTCATCCAGGAGATCGAGCTGCGCCGCGCGATCGAGGCGGTGGCCGCCGCGAGACGTAGGCTGCCGCCCGGCGGGGTTGTCCCCGCGGACTACGTTTTCCATGGTGCGGGAGCGGACGGTGCCCCGACCGACGTGAAGCTGTCGGAGCTGTTCGAGCCCGGCCGGGACTCGCTCGTGATCTATAGCTTCATGTTCCCGCGGGATCCCGGCGACAAGCGGCCGGGGCCGCGGATCGGCCAAACGTCGCTGCTGCCGCTCGAGCAGGGCCCGTGCCCGTCGTGCGTCGCGCTCCTCGATCAGCTCAACGGCGCCGCGGAGCACGCGGGCCAGCGCGTCAACCTCGCGGTCGTCGCGAGGGCGCCGCTGCCGCGCATCCTCACCTTCGCCCAGGAGCGTGGCTGGCGACAGCTGCGCCTGCTGTCCTCGGGCGCCAACACGTACAACCGCGACTACCTCGCCGAGACCGAAGAGGGAGCCCAGAGGCCGATGCTGAACGTGTTCCATCGCGACGGTGAAACGATCCGCCACTTCTGGGGCTCGGAGCTCCTCTACGCGCCGACCGACCCTGGTCAAGACCCGCGTCACCTCGGCACCCTCGAGCCGGTCTGGAACCTGTTCGACCTCACCCGCGAGGGGCGTGGAACCAACTGGGATGAGCAGCTGAGCTACTCATGACGCTGCTCCGTACGCGGGGTCTGATGCGGCTGCGGCAGGCCACGGTCGGCACCGTCGACGCGACACCCGCCGGAGATCTTCGAGCTCGTCGCGGGTGGGGCCCGCCTTTCTCATGCGTACCTCCGATAGCCACGGGTTGCGACCCTCGGCTCCATACGACTCCATCGTCTACGACCATGGTCACAGCGCCGGGCGCGGCGCCGGCTGCCAATCCGGAAGTCTCAGCTGCTCAACGCGGCCATGGCCGCTTTCGCGCGCTCCGCCATCGAACTGCGGCAACGGGTCGGAGAGCATCACCCTCGAGCCCGACGGCCGCGTCGGGTCCGCCACGTGGGCCTCGCTGCGCGGGCGGACCTGAGCCGCGCCCGGCTTTCAGTACTCCGCGATACTCGTAGAGCCTGCGGCACGCGATGAGGTAGAGCTGGTTCGTCTTCTCTGTCAGCGGCGTTCCGTTACCCGCGGCGTAGTACCAATGTGCCATCTTCCCGTCCGTGGAACGGTCGGTACGTCGCGCGGTGCGGGCCGGCTACGAACCGCTCCAAATCGAGGTAAACGCGAAGGCGGCCGAGACAGCGCCAAAGTGGCGTGAGACGAGCGCGACGATGCCTTCGTCGGCTGCCAAGGTGCGACGCGCCGGCAGCTCCCCTCGGGCGGATCTTGTTCACAGCGGCTTCCAGAACCCTGCAGGCGAGGTGTGTATAGGTAGAAGGATTGGATGCGAATCCCGCATTTCGTCTTCGTCAGCAATCTCGCACCCTTGTACGGTCGCGACCGGGGCCGGGCTTATTCCGCTTCGGAAGGGGGGTTTCGCCGCAGGCGCTGTGCCCCGGCTCCTGTTCCTCGATGAGCACACGCGTTCGAAATCTCTGCCTCTCAGCCGTTCCGCTTGCTGACGCGTCGACGCTCGAGGGCCGGCGCATCCGACCTCGTCTCGAGATCGACGACCTCCCCGCGGTCCGCGGATGACGAGGGGCTCGGTGCGATGACCTGCGCACTGCCGTTCTCCGGACTTCGGGCCCGCCCAATCCGCGGGGAGTGCGCGTGCGCGTAGCGATCGACGGCTGGACCGGCGACGCCAGCTCGCGGACGGCGCGCGTCACGCCTCTCGTCATCCCGCTCCTCCTCGGCGCCGCCACGGTGCTTCAGCTAATGCGTCAGTGGGCCGTCTCCGCCTGGGACACCATTTGGGCAGAGGACGGATACGTCTTCCTGACGGAGGCGGTCGGGCGGTCGATCCCTACGACGCTCGTCGACCCATACGGGGGCTACATCCACCTCGGGCCACGCGCCGCCGCCGCCGCCGCGGCGTCGCTCCCGCTCGAGAGCGCGGCTGTCGTCTTCGCGGTCACGTGGGCGGTGGCCGTGGGCCTGCTCGCGACGCTCGTCTATTTCGGTAGCGCCGGAATCCTCCGGTCGACCGGACTCCGAGTCGCTCTCGCCGGCCTCGTCGCGCTCCTGCCCGCCGCCGGGTCCGAGCTCATCGGCAACGCGGCGAACCTGCATTTCTACCTCGTCTTCGGATGCTTCTGGGCGTTCGTGTGGAGGTCGGTCACACCCGCGGCGCTCGGCGCGCGCGTGGCCGTCGTCGCGGTCACGGCGCTCAGCGATCCGCTCACACTTCTCTTTACGCCGCTCGCGCTCTGGAACGCGGTCGGGCGCCGTGCACGCGCCGAGCTGGTCGTTCCCGCGACCTTCGTGGGTGGACTCGCGATCCAGTTCGCGGCAATCGCGCTCGCGGGGGAGCCGCCTCAGCGGCTCACGAGGTTCGACGCCGGCGATCTCCTCCCGCTCTTCGCACTACGCGTCACCGGCTCGTTCGTGGTCGGCGATCGGTTCATCGATGACGCCTGGTTCGCCTTCGGACGGGCGTTTTCATACGGAGCCCTCGGCGCCGTGGCCGTCGCGCTCGTCCTCGGGGCGGCGACGACCGGACGGCCGACCCGCGGCTTCGTCGCCGTCTCGAGCACCTACGCCGCTGTCTTCTTTGCGGTGTTTCTCGCAGGCCGCGGAACCGCCGGGATGCGCCCCGGATCCAGCGAGGCGACGTGGCACCTCGCGGGCGCCCGCTTCACCTACGCCCCGATCCTCTTCCTCGCGGCGGCCCTCCTCGCAGTCGTCGACTGGCATGCCGCTCGGGCTCGCGTGCGGGCCGCCCGGATCATCGTAGGCGTCACTGTGCTGTTCGTCACCACGCTCATCGTCTCGAACTTCTCGTTCTCGAGCGAGCGTTCGCTGGGGCCGCAATGGCGGCCGGAGCTCCGCGAGGCCCGCGAGCGCTGCGACCGCGGCGCCGAGGAGGCCCGCGTAAGAGTCGCGCCGGCGCCGTTCGGCTTCGACTTCCTCGTGGCCTGCCGGGATCTCCGCTAGCGGCGGCGGTTACCCGGCCGACGGAGCACGGTCCCGCATCGGCGCCGCCTCCTCAGTCGTTGGTCGGACGCTGCGGCGCAGCGCTGCCGCGTGAT
>JALZEM010000049.1 GCA_030862005.1 Actinomycetota bacterium
GGTCTCATGAGTCGCACATCCACCCTCGTCCAAGCGTGGATCTCGAAGCTTCTCGGGCAGGCCGAGGATCCTTCGGTCACGCTCGATTATTCGTACGAGCGCCAGCGCGAGCAGCTCCAGAACGTGAAGCGGGGCGTCGCCGATGTCGTCACAGCGAAGAAACGCCTCGAGCTTCAGACGAGCAAGCTCGAGCAGGAGGTCGTGAAGCTCGAGAACCAGGCACGCCAGGCGCTCGCGGCGGGACGCGAGGATCTCGCGCGGACGGCGCTTGAGCGGAAAGCGCTCGCTCAGCAGCAGCTGCAAGGCCTCGACCAGCAGGCGGCCGGCCTCGAGCAGCAGCAGCAGAAGCTGACCACGGCGGAGCGCCGCCTAGCGTCGAAGGTAGAGGCGTTCCGGACGCAGAAGGAAGTGATCAAGGCGCAGTACTCGGCCGCCGAGGCACAGGTCAAGATCACCGAAGCGGCGTCCGGCATCGGCGAGGAGATGGCCGACACCGGGCTTGCGATCGAGCGCGCGCGCGATAAAACGGAGCAGATGCAGGCGCGGGCTGCCGCCGTCGAAGAGCTCGTCGAGGCAGGGACGCTCGAAGACTTCACGTCATCGGGCGACCAGCTCGACCGTGAGCTCGCCCAGGTCTCGGCGGGGAGCCAGGTCGAGGATGACCTCGCGCGGCTGCGGAAAGAGGTCGGAGCCGGTGCTGAGCAGAAGGAGCTGAAGTCATGATCGTGCGCCTGATGGGCGAGGGGCAGTACCGCGTCGCGGATTCGCTGCGGGAGCGCCTGAACGAGCTGGACGACCAGGCCGGGGCGGCGCTCGAGGCGAGCGACGAGACCGAGCTCGACCGACTCCTCGACGAGATGTTCGAGCTCGTCCGCCACGAAGGCGAACAGCTTCCGGACGAGGATCTCGCGCCCTCGGACGCCGTCATCCCGCCGAGCGATACGACGCTCGAGGAGGCCCGCCGGCTGATGTCCCAAGAGGGTTACATCCCGGACGTCTCCGCGGTGTAGGCGCCCGGGCCTGCAGGGCCCGCCGCGGACCAAGGGCCCGCCCCTACGCGCGTTCCCACGGAAGCGGCCAGGGGTTTGGTCGGCAGGCGCCGACCCCCTTCGTCTGCTGCATCATCACGGGCGCCCGCGCTCCGGCGCGCGCGCAGCCGGCGTGCCCGTGCCCAAGGACGTGGCCCACCTCGTGGTTGACCATGTAGGCGTGGTACCGGTCGAGGTCGCGAGCGTACGCTTCGGTGCCGTGCCGCCAGCGGCGGAAGTTCAGCACCGCGCGCCCGCCGGTCGCGCACGAGAACCGGCCGTTCGTTTGGATCGGCGCGCAGAGCGCGTCCGTCGTCGCCGGGCTCGCGAGCACGACGACGAAACCGGTCTGGCCGGCTCCGACACGCTGGAAGCGTGCCGCGCCCGCGCTGCCCCATCCGCGCGCGTCCGAGAGAATCCGCTCGACGTCGCGCGCGAAGGCGAGTCGGTCGATCCGGAGCCCGCCCTCGATTGCCACGCTGTAGCGAATCAGCGGCCCGCGTCCGGCGACGTCGCCGCGGCCGGGGACGACGACGAGCTCACCAGGGCGTCCGGGCGCGACGGGTGGCGGCCGCGGAATGAGAGAGCCGCCTCCGTATACGAGGGCTCCTGCAGCCGGCGCGAGCGCAGCGACGAGGACGACCGCACCGACGGTGGCGAGCAGACGATGACCGCAGTGCACGAAAGCGCGACGATATCGGTCTTCCGCTCGCGCGGCGCCGGGGTCAGCTCGGGCCCGGTCTCCGTTCGAGCGCGTCGGCGAGCTCGTAGTAATCACCGGCGTTCGCCGTGAAGACGTGATGGCTCGGCCTCAAGCCGGTCGGCTCGTCCAGCGTCCCCGCTGCGATGCTGATCGTGGGGCTGCCTTCGCGCTCCCAGAACACACTCGCGCCGCACTCGCCGCAGAAGCCGCGACGCGACTCGTCGAGCTCGTACCAGCGAAGGCCGCGCGTCTCGACGAGCTCGAGGTCGTCACGGGTGCATGCGGTGTATGCCGCGAAATGCCCGTGCGTCCGCCGGCAGCGCGTGCAGTGGCAAAAGATGACGTCTCGCAGCGGGCCGTGCACGCGGTATCCGATCGCGCCGCAGAGGCAGCGCCCGGAAGCGTCCCCGGTCCTAGTCGATGGGGGCATCGAAGAGGCCGAGCCAGCGCTCGAGGTCGGGCTCGATCGGCAGCTCGCCCTCGAGCTCGTTCTTGAGGCGAAGCTCCTCGGCGTTGTCGCGCTCCTGCCCTTGTCCGGTCGGCACGAACGGCCAGAAGGTGCCGCGTTTGAACCCGTAGACGAGGTGGATGCGCCGCGCCCGACCGTCGAAAGCGAAGAGCGCTGCGAGAAGCTGAGCGCCGAAGCCGTGTGCCTCGAGCTCCGAGCTGACGAGATGAACCGCGCCGACGAGGTCCTCGAAGTCCGGGTCGCGCACGAGCACCCACTGGAAGCCGAAGCTGTCGGGCCGCCGAGCCACCTCCGAGCCCGTGCTTTCGCAGACCGCCCGAAGCAGCTCCCCGATCTCCGCGTCGGCGCGCTCGAACTCACCTGCCGACAGCGGCTTGAAGACGACCGCGGCCACACCGGCCGAACGCAGCCCGAGCTCGGCCTCGAGCGTTACCTGCGCGCTCGCGAGAGCGAAGAGCTTGTCGAGCTTCGCGCCCTGAAGCTTCTTCCGGCCGAAGAGGACGTCGCCGAGGCCCATTAGCGCCCGAGCCTAGCCGACGGGCGTCCCAGGTCGCGCGCCATCTCGGCCAGCGCATCCAGCCGCTTCTCGAGCGGCGGGTGGTCCATCATGAGCTCGAGGCGGTCGAGGAACTGGAAGCGGCGTTTCCCCCGCTGCGCCGGCACGATGCAGAGCGCACTGACCGCGGCCCCGCCGCGAAGGTCGCCGCGCGGCTCGCGGCCGCCGATCTTCGCGAGCGCGCTCATGAGCTGTTCCGGCGCCCCCGTGACGAGCGCCGACCCCCGATCGGCGGCGAATTCCCGGTAGCGCGAGATCGTCCACATGAGCAGAAGACCGATCACGTGAACCGGCCAGTAGAAGACGTGGAAGAAGACCCAGCCGCGGCTGTCGCCCCGGACGCGCAGCGCCGTACCGAGAAACGTCGGCCCGCTCACGACGGTCATCACGACGCTGTCACGATTCGCGATGTGCGCGACCTCGTGCGCGACTACGGCCTCGAGCTCGCGCGGGTCGAGCCGGCGAAGGAGCTCGGTCGTGAGTGCGATAACGGCCCGCTCCGCCGTGACGCCGACGGCAAACGCGTTCGGCGACCACGAACGGACGAGCGCGACCTTCGGCGGTGGCAATCCCGCCGCCGCCGCGACCCGCGCGACGAGCGCATGCAGCTCAGGATCGTCGTCGGGTCGGAGCAGCGTCGCTCGGGCCGCGCGCAGCGCCACGGTCTCGGCCCGCGCAAAGTGGCCGGCCGCCCCGGCCCCGAGGGCGAGCGTGCCAAGGAGCCACCCCAGAAGCAAGTCCGCGGAGCGCTCGGCGATTCCGCCGATGAGAACAAGGAGCGAAAGCGCCGCGCCGACGACGTAGAAGAGCACGATCGGGACGAGGGCGAGCGCCATCCTCACGGCAAGGCCGAAGTCAGGCCCGAGATCCTTGCGTCGCACGGCCGCCGCGACTCGGCTAACGGACCGGGCGACCCATCTCCTGGGCGATCGCGCCGAGGCGCGCGAGCCGCTGCTCGAGCGGCGGGTGCGTCAGGAAGAGACCGCTCGCGGACTGCTTCCAGGTCGCGGGAATGATGTAGAAGGCGTTCATCCCCTCCACCTCGCGCAGGTCCCGCTGCGGGATACGCGTCATCTGGCTCGCGATCTTCTGGAGCGCGCTCATGAGGAACTCGGGTGAGCCCGTGATGAGCGCTGCGCCGCGGTCGGCGGCGAACTCGCGGTAGCGCGAGAGCGCGAGGATGAGGAGGGTCGAGATGACGTACGTCAGGATCGAGACGAGCATCACGATCATGAAGACTGCCGCGCCGCCCTCGCGGTTGTCGCGGCCGATTCCGCCGAACATCGCGATCTGGGTGATGTAGGAGGCGACCATCGAGAAGAAGCTCGCCACGGTCATGATCGCCACGTCCCGGTTCCCGATGTGCGAGAGCTCGTGGGCGAGCACCCCTTCGATCTCCCGCGGCTCCAGCCGCTCCCAGAGGCCACGCGTCACGGCGACGGCGGAGCGCTTCGGGCTCCGCCCGGTTGCGAACGCGTTCGGGACGTCGGTCGGGATGACCGCCACCCTCGGCTTTGGCAGGTCGGACATCGCGCAGAGGCGCTCGACCATCGCGTGCAGCTCGGGCGCCTCCTCGCGGCTCACGACCTTCGCGCCCGACGCCTTGAGCGCAAGCTTGTCCGAGGTGAAGTACTGAATGAACGCCAGCGCGCCGATGAGCAGGAAAGCGGCGATGAAGCCGACGCCGGTGAAGTAGACGAGCGCGCTGAAGAACGCGACGTAGACCCCGCCGAGCAGGAACATCGTCGTGAACATGCGCGTGGACAGCGCGACATCGCGCCCGTATGCCTTGCGTTTCATGACCGCTTTCAACTCCTTCGAGAACGCGGGGTGTGCCGAAAGTCTAGCTTCGAGTTTCATCGTCGCGTCGCATTTCGCGGTCAGTAGACTCCGCGCCTGATGCGCCGCCTCCTCGTCGTCGTCGCGCTTGCGCTCCCACTTTTCCTGATCGCCTGCGGCGGCGGCGAGACGACAACGCCCACGCCGGAAGAGGTGCAAGGAACGGTGCCGCAGGAGACCGTCGCGGAAGGCGATCCCGAGGCCGGAAAGGCGGTCTTCAACGACGCGAGCCCCGCCTGCGGCACGTGCCATACGTTCGAAGCGGCCGGGACCGACGGGACGACCGGCCCGAATCTGGACGAGTCGCTCGAGGGCGACGACGCGGCGACCATCCTCGAAGCGATCGTGAACCCGGACGCCGAGATCACCGAGGGATTCGATGCGGGGATCATGCCCAAGACGTACGGCGACGACCTGAGCGAGAAGCAGCTCGCCGACCTCGTCACGTTCCTGCAGGAAGGCTGACCCTCCCCGGCGACTTCCCGCGCGACGTCGAGGCGTTCGTCTGCGACCTCGACCGGACGCTGATTGCCGAGGACGGCGTCCTGCGTCCGCGTACGCTCGAAGCCATCGCTCGAGCGCTCGACGCGCACGTCCGAGTCCTCATCGCGACGGGCCGGATGTTCCGTTCCGTCCGGCCGTACGTGCTCGAAGCGGGGATCAAAGACCCCGTCGTCTGCTACCAGGGCGCCGCGGTGGCGAACCCGACAACCGGCGAGTTCCTCCGGCACGAGCCGATCCCACTCGAGCTCGCCAAGGAGGCGATCGAGGCGATCCAGATCGAGGACGTTGCGCTGAACTGCTACGTCGACGACGAGATTTACGTCGCGCGCCAGAACGTCCACACGCGGCGCTACGTCGGCTTTCAGCGGCTTACGGTGCACGAGGTCGGCGACCTCGGGGCGTGGCTCGAGAAGCCGCCGACGAAGCTCGTCGCGATCGACGAGCCGACGCGTCTCGACGGGATCGAGGCGCGGATGAAGGCGCGCTTCGACGGACGCCTCTACATCGCGAAGTCGCTCCCGGAGTTTCTCGAGTTCGCGAGCCCCGAAGTCACGAAGGCCTCTGGTATCGCGTTCGTAGCCGAGCACATCGGCTTCGCCCGAGAGCGCACGGTCGCATTCGGTGACGGGGAAAACGACGTCGAGCTCCTCGAGTGGGCCGGCTACTCGGTCTCTGTCGCGAACGGCCATGAGCGCGTGCGCGCGATCGCCGATTACGTATGCCCTACAGCGGGCGAGGAGGGAGTCGCGCAGGTGATCGAAGCGTTTCTAGACTGCGGCTCGTGATCGACATCAAGGCTGCGCGGAACGACCCCGACACCTGGCGTGCGGCGCTCGAGCGTAAGGGCGGTGCGGCGGCCTTCGACGAGCTGATGCGGGCGGACGCGACGTGGCTCGCGCTCGTTCCGCAGGTCGATGAGCTGCGTGCACGCACCAAGCTCAAGGGCAGGCCGACGCCGGAGCAGATCGAAGAGCTGAAGGCCGTCAAGTCGGAGCTCCAGCGGCTCGAAGCCGATCTCAGCGAGGCCGAGGAGCGTCGCGACGCACTGCTGAGCGAGGTTCCAAATCCCCCCGACGCGAGCGCCCCCGACGGCTTCACGGAGGAGGAGGCGGAAGAGGTGCGGCGCGTCGGTGAACCGCCGTCGTTCGCGTTCGAGGCGCGCGACCACCTCGAGCTCGGCTGGATCGACCCCGAGCGCGCCGCGCGCGTCTCGGGCTCGCGCTTCGTCTACCGGATGGGAGACACGGCCCTGCTCGAGCTCGCGCTCTACCGCTT
>JALZEM010000051.1 GCA_030862005.1 Actinomycetota bacterium
GCGGGAGGCGACGAGATTGACGCGCCGGTCGGCACGCTCGTCCACTTTGAGCCGGACGAGCGCCACTTCGTCCGCAGCGACGGGGGCGCCAAGATCCTGCTCCTCCTCGCGCCCTGGCCCGGAGAGGGCCACTATCGCGGCCAGGGACGACGTCGATAACGCACGTTCCAGCGGCGCCGCTCGGCCGCTCGTCGGGGCTCCGGATGAGGTGGAACCGGGTCCGCCGCACTCTCCCACACGGGTGTCCGACGCGCGGTGGGTATTCCGCGCGATCGAGTAGCAGGCGCTAGCGGCCCGCGCGCTTCTCCGTCTGCAGCCGGCGGTGGCGGCGCATCATCATGCGGTAGACCATCACGTCCACGAGGTAGCTGAACGGGATGAAGAAGGCGAGCAGGACGAGTGCGTTGAAGACGACGCCGACCGCGCTCAGCTCGTTCCCCGCCGTAAGGTAGACGAAGACGACCAGAATCGGAGCAAAGATGGCGGCACGCTTGAGGACGCGTTGGAGTGATGGCGCGGCGAGCGGTCGTCCGCGACGGTCGAGTGGCGCCGCCGTGTGCTGCCGGGTTTTCCCGTTCTTCCGCTGACCGGAATCTTCGTCCAGTTCGTCGAGGGGCACTTCACCCTCCTCCGTCTCGACGACGTACTCGTACTCGTGGCGCTGGAGCTTTTGGCGGCGCCGGCGCTGCTTGCGGTTCGGCATCGGGAGGATTATCGCGCGTAGACGACGGTGCCGTCCCTGATGACGACGCCGACGTGATCGCCGCCGAGGTGGTACGCGAGGTAGCGCCAATCGGGAGCTTCGAGGAGGACGATGTCGGCACCGAAATCCGGCGCGAGGCGACCGAGGCGGTCGGCGCGGCCGAGAACGTGTGCGGCGTTGACGGTGCATGCCGTGAGTACCTCGGCCGGTGACATCGCGAGCTGCGTGCACGCGAGGTTGCAGACGACCGGGAGGCTCTCGCAGAACGCGCTCCCCGGATTGAAGTCGGTTGCGAGGACGACGGCCGCACCCGCGTCGATCAGGGCACGAGCAGGCGGCATCGGCCGGTCGAGAAAGAGCGCGGCGACCGGAAGGAGGACGGCGGCAACCTCGCTCGCTCCGAGCGCGCACACGCCCGCGGGTCCCGTGGCCTCCAGATGGTCGATACTGCGCGCACCGAGCTCCTTCGCGAGCTGAATCCCGCCGCCCTCAGTGAACTGATCGCCGTGGAGGCGCAGGACGAGATTGTGCGAGCGGCAGGCCTCGAGGTACCGCCGCGCCTGTTCTGCGTCGAACGCGCCTCGCTCGAGGAACACGTCGGCGGCCTCTGCGAGTGCGGCCGCCTCCGGAAGCACTTCCGCGAGCACGAAGTCGAGGTAAGCGTTCGCGTCGTCGAACTCGGGTGGGACCGCGTGTGCGCCGAGCCACGTCGGGATCCCGCCCGCCGCAGCGACGGCGCGAAGCTGCGCAAGCTCGGTGTCGCGGTCAAGGCCGTAGCCCGACTTCGCCTCGAAGGTCGTGGTCCCATGCGCGAGCATCCAACCGCGATGGCGTTTGACGATCGCTGCAAGCTCGGCTTCGCCCGCGGCGCGCGTGGCGCGGACGGTCGAGAGGATGCCGCCGCCCGTGGCATGAAGCTCCTCGTATGTCGCACCGCCCGAGCGAAGGTCGAACTCACCGACGCGGTCGCCCGCGAAACAGGCATGCGTGTGGCAGTCAACCAGGCCCGGGATCGCCGCTCGGCCGCGGCCGTCGACCTCGTCCAAGTCGCCGTCGATCCGGCGAAGGTCGCGCATCGCGCCCACCTCTGCGATCCGCCCGGCGCGGCACAGGATGTAGCCGTTCTCGATGACCGTCAGGTCGCGAAGCGCTGCACCCCGAACGGGCGCCGCTACGCCCGCCGGCGAGACCACCTGCGCGACATCGCGTACGAGGAGAGTCGCTATGGCGCTGCCGGAAGGTTGAGACCGTGCTCGCGGGCAGCGTCGAGCGCCTCCTCGTAGCCCGCGTCGGCGTGGCGCAGAACCCCGGTCCCCGGGTCGGTCGTGAGCACCCGCTCGAGCTTCTCGGCGGCGTCGTCCGTGCCGTCGGCGACGACCACCATGCCCGCGTGGATCGCGTTCCCGATCCCGACGCCCCCGCCGTGGTGGACGCTGACCCATGTCGCTCCTGCAGCCGTGTTCAACAACGCGTTCAGGATCGGCCAGTCCGCGATCGCGTCGGAGCCGTCCTGCATCGACTCCGTCTCGCGATACGGCGAGGCGACCGAGCCGGAGTCGAGGTGATCGCGGCCGATGACCACGGGCGCGAGAACCTCGCCGGAGCGGACCAACTCGTTGATCGCGAGCCCCGCTTTCGCGCGCGCGCCGTAGCCGAGCCAGCAGATCCGCGCGGGCAGCCCCTGGAAGGCGACGCGCGCGGGTGCGAGGTCGAGCCACCGCTGGAGCAGTCCATCGTCCGGGAAGAGCTCTCGGAGCGTCGCGTCGATCGCCGCGATGTCACCCTGCTCGCCGGAGAGAGCCGCCCACCGGAACGGACCGATCCCACGACAGAAGAGCGGTCGGATATAGGCCGGAACGAAACCTGGATATGTAAAAGCGTCTTCGACTCCTGCCTCTCGCGCCTCCCCTCTGAGGTTGTTGCCGTAGTCGAAGACATACGAGCCGGCACGCGCGAATTCAATAAGCGCGCGCACATGTGTTGCAATGCCGGCACGTGCTCGTGACAGATACTCGTCCGGATCGGACGATCGAAGAGCCGCCGCTTCCTCGACCGAGAGGCCTACCGGGATGTATCCGTTGAGCGGGTCGTGCGCCGCCGTCTGATCCGTGACGAGATCGAAGCGCTCGCCGCGACGTGCGAGCTCGGGGATGACCTCCGCGGCGTTCCCGAGAAGGCCGACGGAGAGGGCACGCCCCGCTGCCGAGGCACCACGTACCCGCACGAGGGCGTCATCGAGCGATTCCGCCGCCTCGTCGAGGTACCGCGTCTCCAGGCGTCTCTGGATCCGCGCGGGGTCGACCTCGATGCACAAGATCGCGGCGCCCGCCATCGTCGCGGCTAGCGGCTGCGCGCCTCCCATCCCGCCGAGTCCCGCCGTCAGGATCGTGCGGCCCGTGAGATCCGGCGCACCGAAATGCCTCTCAGCCGCGGCCGCGAACGTCTGAAAGGTGCCCTGAAGAATCCCCTGCGTCCCGATGTAGATCCAGCTACCGGCCGTCATCTGGCCGAACATCGTGAGACCGAGCGCCTCGAGGCGGCGAAACTCGTCCCACGTCGCCCAGCGCGGCACGAGGAGCGAGTTCGCGATCAAGACGCGAGGTGCGCCGGAATGCGTGCGAAAGACGCCGACCGGCTTCCCGCTCTGGACGAGCAGCGTCTCGTCCTCGCCGAGCGTGAGGAGCGACCGGACGAGCGCCTTGAGCGCGGCGGGGCTACGGGCGGCCTTCCCTGAGCCGCCGTAGACCACGAGCTCCTCGGGGCGCTCCGCGACCTCGCGGTCGAGGTTGTTCAAGAGCATGCGGAGCGGCGCCTCCGTTTGCCACGTCCGCGCGTTCAGCTGCGTGCCGCGCGGTGCGCGAATCGACGAAAGGTCGCCGCAGAGCTCATCGACCGTTGCATCGAGGGAGCGGACGGTCGACATCAGGCGAGCTCCCCCACCACGTCCTCGACCGCGTCGAGGAGATGGCCCGAACGGATCGCCTCTGCGACGTCCTCGATGTCGGTTCCGAGCGATCGGTCCTCCACGAGGGCCGCTGAGAGTGTCCTGATCGCGGCGTGTGCGGCGCGCGTGCCGGCACCGGGCTCGAGCGGCGCGAGGAACTCGACCCCCTGGGCCCCCGCGAGCAGCTCGATCGCGAGGGCGCGCTCCGAGTTCGCGAGCACCTGCCAGCACTTGAGCGCGGACGTGTTTCCCATCGAGACGTGATCCTCCTGTCCGGCACTCGTCGGGATCGAATCGACACTCGCCGGATGCGCGAGCACCTTGTTCTCGCTCACGAGCGAAGCGGCGACGTACTGCGGGATCATGAAGCCGGAATTGAGGCCGCCGTCAGGCGTCAGGAATGCAGGAAGCCCGTCCGAGAGCGACGGGTTCGTCAGGCGTTCGATCCGCCGTTCGGCGATGTTCGCGAACTCGGAGAGGGCGAGCGCGAGCGTGTCGAGCGCGAACGCGAGCGGTTGGCCGTGGAAGTTCCCGTTCGAGACGAGCTCGCCTTCCTCGACGAACACAAGCGGGTTGTCGGTCGCCGCGTTGAGCTCGATCGCGACCGTCCGCTCTGCATATGCGATCAGGTCGCGGCTCGCCCCGTGGACCTGCGGCGCGCACCGAAGCGAGTACGCGTCCTGGACCTTGTCGCACCACCGGTGCGCCTCGATAATCGCCGAGCCGTCGAGGAGCCTCAGGACGTTTGCCGCCGAGTCCGCCTGGCCTTCGAACGGCCGAAGTGCCTGGATCTCGGGGCGGAACGCCGCTCGAGACCCCTGCAGCGCTTCGAGCGAGAGCGCACAGGCGATGTCGGCCGCCTTCGCGAGCCGGCGCGCACGGACGAGCGCGAGCGCCCCGAGGCCGCTCATGAACTGCGTCCCGTTGATGAGGGAAAGCCCCTCCTTCGCCTCGAGCCGGAGCGGCTCTAGACCCACGGCCGCTAGCGCTTCGGCTCCTGAGACACGGTCACCGTTTACGCGAGCCCATCCCTCGCCGACGAGCGGGAGCGCAAGGTGCGCGAGCGGAGCGAGATCGCCCGACGCGCCTACGGACCCGCGGCTGGGCACGTGCGGAAGCAGACCGGCGTTCAGGCACTCCACCAGAAGCTCGACCGTCTCCACGCGGGCGCCCGAATATCCCTTCGCAAGCGCGTTCGCGCGCAGGAGCATCGCCGCGCGAACCACCTCGTCGGGGTACGGCTCGCCGACGCCACATGCGTGGCTGCGAAGCAACCGGAGCTGGAGCTCTCCCGAGAGCTCGGGCGGGATCGTGCGCTCGACGAAGCGGCCGAAGCCCGTGTTGATGCCGTACGTGTGCTCGCCGGAGCTCTCACTCGCGGCTTGATCGACAAGCTCGCGTGCGGCGCGCATCTTGCGACGCGCCTCGTCTGCGAGCTCGGCGCGAGCGCCCTCGATCGCGACCGTCCAGACGTCGTCGACCGTGAGATCGTCGCCCGTGAGCGAGACGGCCGTCGTTAGGGCCATCGTGAGAGTCTAGGCGATGGTTGAGGCGATTCCGGCGCCCTCTGCGGAGTCCTTTCTGCCGGTCGTCGCGCCACGCTTGGCCTTTTCTCGGTCAGGCTGGACAGCGAGCAGAGGGGCGGGTCCGGACCCGCGTTACCCGTGCGGGTCTAGCCATGCAGCCGGTTGGTCCACGTCTAAACCTCGAGGAAACGCAGCTCGAGGACGCGGCTCACGTCGAAGCCGTCGATCCGAAGGATCGAGCCGGCGGCCGCGACCGCGGCCCCCGCAGGCATGAGCCCTACGAGCTCGCTTCCGATGACCTCAACCCCCCGCGACTCAGCCTCCTGAACGACACGAGTGACGATCACGTGCAATGCGGCCGCTTCCCAGTCGGTTACGTTCATGCTCACCTGGACGACGCCGGCCTCCGGGAGATCGAGCCCGAGCGCCCGAACCCCTGGGAAGCCGCCGTCGCGCTCGCGCACAACGGCCGCGATCCCTCGCGCAACGTCGACGTCATCCGACCGAAGGTTGACGTTGAAGGCGATCAGCGGCCGGCGGACGCCGAGAACGACCGCGCCCGCAGTCGGATGAAGCTTCTTCGGACCGCGGTCCGGAGCCAACTCGCCCGAGTCGACGCGCCGCTGGAGCTCCTCAGGGCCGCCGCGACGAAAGAACGCCGGCTCTCTCCGATCCCGGGTGAGGCGTCCGTAGAAGAAGACGGGGAGCTCGAGCTCCGCCGCGAGTCGGTCCGCGAGAGCAAGGGCCGCATCGCGCGCCGCGGGCTCGTCGGAAGGAGCGAGCGGGACGAGCGGGACTACGTCGGCGGCCCCGACGCGAGGATGAGCTCCTCGGTGCTCCCGTAGATCAATGAGCTCAGCAGCGCGCGCGATTCCCGCCGCGAGCGTCTCCACGAGCTCCTCGCCGCTCCCGACGAGCGTGTAAACGGAGCGATGGTGGTCGCGATCGACGTGGATGTCCAGGAGGCGAGCGGGCGCGGACATCGCCTCACGTAGGGCGTCGAGTACGGCCTCGTCCCGGCCTTCCGAAAGATTCGGGACCGATTCGAGCGGAAGCGCCATCTCTAACTCCGCCGCCGCTTGAAGATCAGCCGAGCGCCGTCGGGCCGGGGCACGACGCTCGCAAGCTCCCACGCCTCTGCGCCCCTGTCGTCCAGAACTGCATCCGTCATCGTCTCCGTCTCGGACGACCTTCCGAGCACGGGATGTTTCCCTACCACCTCGCCCCGCCCCTCGGTGAACGGTTCGAACACGGAGCGTACCCCCTTACGATGCGGCCGAGAC
>JALZEM010000053.1 GCA_030862005.1 Actinomycetota bacterium
TCATAGCGTTCGTCTTCTAGCGCTTTCGACGAGTTTCGACACGCGCGTAGTCAGCAGAGTTTTCTTCACGTTTATTCGGCTACGCGTGCCAAGCAACGCGAGAAGCGGCCTGAGGGCCGCCTTTCGCGTCCTCGCTTTTGCCGTCTAGTACGGCGGCGGACGGTCGTAACGGTCGTCACGCACGACGGTGTCGCGGCGCCAACCGCCGGGGCCGCCCCAGCTCGACCAGAAGATCATCGAGAGCAGAAGACCAATCGCGCCGACGATCACGAGAATCACGCCGATCATGTTGATGTCGACGCGGCCGTCGGTATCTACGTTGATCGCTAGCCACAGGATCAGGCCGACGGCGATCAGGAAGATGCTCACACCCACACCCATAGGTCCTCCTCGGATGTTGTCCCGGAAAGATTCGGGCAGAGAGGGAGATACCCTCTCCGGCGCGGTTCAACTCCTCGCCTTTGCGCGCTAGACGGACTGGGCCGACCGGAGCCGGCGCGCAAGGTTCTGCAAGAGGCTCCAGGCGAGCCGGGGATGCTCCTCGACGAAGGGGCGGAACTCCCACGGCGTGAGGAAGTAGCAGCGCAGGTCGGTCGCCGCGACGATCGATGCCGACCGCACCCCCTCGTCGACGAGCGCAATCTCGCCGAAGTAGTCGCCGGGTCCGAGGACATCCCGGACCTCGTCGCCGACGCTGACCGTTGCGCTGCCTTCGCCGATGACGAAGAAGCTCGTCCCGGTCGATCCTTCACGGACGACCGTCTCGCCCTCCGAGAACGTGCGCTCTTGGAAGCGCTCCGCGAGTCGCTGGAGGTCGCGCTCCTCGAGGCCGGCGAAGAGCGGAACGTTCATGAGAACCTCGACGGGCGCGCGCGGCATGGCCCCGGATGATAACCGTCCCCTGGCGCCTGCCCTCGCGGCGGCCCGCTCGGCCGGGCGCGCCGCGCCGACGAGACCGGGTCACGGCGCCTGGCACCGGGGACGTGGCGGGATCCCCCGTGACGAACGCCGGTCGGAGCGGCCTCAGTGGCAGGTGCGGCGACGCGCATGGCGAACGTCCCTTCGATGCGAACGCAGACCGCGCTTTACCGCGAAATCGACCTCGAGCTCTCATGGTCCGAGCAGGACCTCCCCGAACGCGAGCGGACGAAGCACGTGCACCGTCTCCACCCGTACCTCGGGAAGTTCGTCCCGCAACTCGCCGAGGTGTTTCTCCGCCGATACGCACGCCCGGCCGCGCTCGTGTGGGACCCTTTCGTCGGCTCCGGAACGACGCTGGTCGAGGCGAATGCCTATGGCGCCCGCGCGGCGGGCTGCGACATCTCCGCGTTCAACTGCCTGCTCACACGCGTCAAGACCGCTTCCTACGAGCCGGCGGCGCTCCTCACCGACCTCGCGCGCCTCGCCGCGCCCGGCGGAGCGGCGGTGCCCGCGCCGTCTCCGTACCTGAAGCAGTGGTTCGCCTCCCGCTCGGTACGGGAGCTCGTCGAGTTCCGGGAACGGATTGCGCGCACGGAGTATCCCGACCTCTGGCGCGTCGTCCTCTCACGTGCCGCACGATCCGCGCGACTCGCCCGTCACGACGACCTCGACTTCCCGAAGGAGCCCGTCCGCGTCGACTACTTCTGCCACAAGCACCGCCGCGTCTGCCGGCCGGTCGGCGAGGCCGAGAAGTTCCTGCGCCGGTACGTCCGCGACGCCGTTCGACGCGTCCGGGAGTTCACCGACGTCCGGACCGGGTCCGACGCGACGGTGATCCATGGCGACGCGCGCCTCGTCGATCCGCCCGGGCCGGTGGATCTCGTGTTCACGTCGCCGCCCTACCCGGGGCTCATCGACTACCACGAGCAGCACGCGTACGCGTTCGACCTTCTCGGTCTCGAACGACGTGACGCCGCCGAGATCGGGCGCGGCGTGAAGGGATATTGCAACGATGTGGCCGCCGTCCTCGAGCGCGCTGCGAAGGCGCTCACACGCAACGGCAAGATTGTCGTCGTCGTCAACGACTCACGCGATCTGTACGACGGGATCCTGAGCGCCGCCGGTCTTCGCCTCGAGGATCGGCTCCTTCGTCACGTGAACCGCCGCACGGGCCGCCGGAACGGCGAGTACTACGAAGAAGTCTTGATCGCGGTCCCGTAGATCGAGGGCCGGACGAGCGGGTGGCTCGCCGGCAGCCGCGCGCGGCGCACGTCTCGCGTGTCGAAGCCCGCAACGTCGAGCGCAGTTTTCGTCTCACGGTCGAGGTGGCAGTTGCCCGCGAGCTTGCGGTGGAGCGGAGTCAGACGCTCCTGGCAGCGCGCGACGCGTCCCTCGCCGCGGACGTGCTCGATCAGCACGAGACGGCCCGCGGGCCGGAGCACGCGACGCACCTCCGCGAGCGCTGCCGCCGGATCGGCAACCGAGCAGAACACGAACGTCGCAACGACCGCGTCGAAGCTCGCATCTGCAAAAGGCAGCCTCTCGGCCGATGCCGTCACGATTTCGATGGGGACCTTTGCGCCCGAGCGGCGGGTCGGAAGGCGCTTCGCCATGCCCTCGTCGGGCTCGACCGCAACGACCCGCCGCGCACGCTCGTAGTGCGGGAGATTCATGCCGGTCCCGGCGCCGATCTCGAGGACGTCACCGTCGAGCGGCGCCAGGAGGTCCCGGCGGCATGCACGAATCCCTGCTCGTTCGGACCGCTCGGAGAGGAGGTCGTAGAGCCAGCCGATCACGTTTCCGCGCCGGGCCTTCCCGTCCCGGCGACGCGCGCCCTCGCCCCAAGCTCCTCGATCTTTCCCTGCGCCGAGTCGAGCTTGCCGAGGCAGAGCCGGTAGAGCGCTTCACCCCGTTCCCAGAGCGCGACGGCGTCCTCGAGACTCGCCTGCCCGCTCTCGAGCTGCGCGACGATGTGCTCGAGCTCCTTGCGCGCTTCCTCGAAGGACGGCTCGTCCGTCACGGTACGACGTCCTCGATGCGGGCGCCGAACTCGCCTTCCGCGACCTGAACGTCCACGCGCTCGCCGGCGGCGAGCACCGCGGCCTCACGGACGATCCCGCCCTCTGCTCGGACGATCGCATAGCCGCGCACGAGCGTCGCCTGGGGCGAGAGCGCTCGCAGCCGTCCGGCCGTCACGTCGAGGGCGGCACGCTTGCGCTCGAGGAGGAGCACGGGCGCGCGTGCGAGACGGGCGCCGTCGCCGTCGATCCGCTCCCGCGCGCGATCGAGGATGCGGCGGGCCTCTCGATCGAGCGCGCCGTGAAGGCGGTCGAGCCGCTCACGGAGCTCCCGCTCGTCCGGGACGACGAGGCGCGCGGCCGCCGTGGGAGTTGACGCGCGCGCATCGGCGGCGAGGTCGCACAGGGGCGTGTCCTGCTCGTGTCCAACCGCCGTGACGACCGGCACCGGAGACCCCGCGACGGCTCGGACGACCCGCTCGTCACTGAACGGAAGCAGGT
>JALZEM010000062.1 GCA_030862005.1 Actinomycetota bacterium
GTCCCGGCGAGCCCGAGCGACAGCGCCCCCTCCGGGAGCGAGGCCTGCTTACGGACACCGGCGGCGTAGTCGGCATACGGACGCCCCAGCCGCTCCGCGCTGCGCCGCGAGACGGCCTCGATCTCCCGCTCGAGCCGTCGATCGACGACGAGCGGCCGTCCCGCCGCCGCCGCCAGAAGCTCGACCGTTCGGTCGTCGTGAGTCGGTCCGAGCCCGCCGGAGATCACGCAGAGGTCGGCCAGGAGACCCTCGCCGAGAGCGTCAGACAGTTCCTCGATCCTGTCGCCGACCGTGACGAGCCGGGACGGCTCGACGCCGAGCGCCGTGAGCTCGCGCGCGAGGAACGGCCCGTTGTCGTCGCGAAGGCCCCCGCGAACGAGCTCGCTTCCGGTGATGAGGATGAAGGCTCGCGGCTGGTCGCTCAACCCTGCGGCCGGATGCCCTGGGCGGTCACGACGACCGTCTCCGCGCCTGGGAAGTCGACCCGCCTGCCGTTCAGCCTCGCGTCGAGTACCCGGGCGTCACCGACGGTGATCCAGAAACGCCGCCCGATGAAGCGCTGTGTCTGACCTTCCTCCATCGTCCCCGAATACACGAGCTCGCCCGTGGCCGAGCGCCTGTGCACCTCGACCCAGCAATCGCCCCGCGCCGCGGCGAGGACGAGCTTTGCCACCTTCGCCTTTGGAGCCGACGCCTCGGCCGTCGTTCCGGAGGGTGCTGACGACGCACCGCCCGCCCCGTCGTCCGTCGTCTTCGTTCGCTGCCCGAGGTCGGCCGCCGAATCGGCCCCGGGCCCATTGTTGAACGCGAACGCCACGACCACGAGCAGCGTGACCGCGACGATCCCGGCGAGCGCGACGACGACGAAGCTCGACTCCGAGGGCCTCGACCGAGAACGGCGCGGCGGGCGCGCTGCGACGAGCGGCTCTTCGGCGGCGGCGAAACGGGAGTTGTACTCGTCGACGTAGAGCTGGCCGTCGAGGCCAAGGTACTCGGCGTAAGCGCGCAGGAAGCCCTTGACGTAGGTCTCGGCCGGGAGAACCTCGAACCGCTCCGCTTCGAGCGCCTGAAGGTACTTCCCGCGAATTTTCGTGTCGGCCTCCACGCGGGAGAAGTCGATCCCTTGCCGGAGCCGCGCCTCGCGGAGGCTGTTGCCGATCTCGAACACGAGCCGGGCATTGTAACGCTCGCCCCGTGCGCCCTCGGCGGGACCGAAATCCCGTCGAACTCAGTCCGTCAGCACCAGAAGCGCGAAAACGCCGAGCGCGAGCGCGGCCGTCGCCGCGAGGAGGAGCGCGAAAAACCCGAGCGCGCGCGCGATTCGTGCGAGTACCGCACCGCCCGCACGCCCGAGCGTCCGCTGATGAAGATCGCGCGCCCGCGCCGCAAGTGAGAGCGCGAAGAGCGCGAGGAAAACCGTGACGGGGACGGCCGCGGCCGCCTCGAGGTAGCCCACCTCGGGCAGCACCTCGGCGGTCGCCCCGGCTCCGACGAGGACCCCGATAGCGAGCAGCGCGAGGACGAGTGCCCAGGCGGCGTTCGTGTTCCTCACCGGGCGAGCCTAACTACTGCTTCACGTACGGCCTGCCCACCGCCGCCGGCGGGACAGAGCGGCCGATCACTCCGACGAGAGCCACGAGCGTGAGGACGTAGGGAAACGTCGAGATCAGGTTCTCCGAGATGTCTGCCTCGCGCTGGAGCGGGATCGCGAGCGCGAAGCCGAAGCCGAAGAGGAGGGTCGCCGCGAACGCCCACCCCGGCCTCCATTTGCCGAAGATAACCGCAGCGAGCGCGATGAAGCCGCGCCCGCTCGTCATGTTCTCGGCGAAGCTCCCGACGAAGCCGATCGAAAGAAACGCCCCGCCGAGCGCGGCGAGGACCCCGGAGGCGACGACGGCGGCGTACCGGATCCCGTAGACCGAGATCCCCACCGTCTCAGCTGCCCTCGGGTGCTCGCCGACAGAGCGGATGCGCAGGCCGATCGGCGTCTTGAAGAGAACCACGTAGGCGAGGATTACCGTCGCGAACATGAGCCACACGAGCAGGTTGAGATGCCCGAACACGCCTTCGAGGAAGTCACCGACGAGCGGGATGCTCGAGAGGAAGTTCAGGTCGATATTGGGGACGCGCGACACGTCTTCGTTGATCCCGCCCGGATAGATCGAACTGAAGAGGTACCCCGTCAGCCCGAGCGCGAGGAAGTTGACGGCGAAGCCACTCACGATCTGGTCGGCCTGGAGGTGGATCGAGAAGAAGGCGTGGATGAGCGCCAGAAGGCCTCCGAAGAGCATCGCAATCGCGAGCCCCACGACCCAGCTCCCACTCCAGACGGACCCCCAGATCCCGAAGAACGCGCCCGTCAGCATCATCCCCTCGAGCCCGATGTTCACGACGCCGGAGCGCTCGGAGAAGATCCCGCCGATCGCTGCAAACGCGAGCGGCGTCGCGAAGCGAAGCGTGGACGCGAGCACGCCCGCCGTGAGGATGCTGTCGAGCGTCTCACTTTCCTTGCTCTGGAGCCAGACAGCCCCGATCGCCCCGGCGATGCCAAGCCCGATCGCCCACAGGCCGAGCTTCCGCTCGCCGCGCGGCACGGTCCCGATCCCGCACGCGACCGCGCCGAGGCCGGCCGCGATCGGCCAACCGACGGCCCGCGTCGTCCACGGGGGTAGCGCGAGCCAGAATGCGAGGGCGCCCAGGCTGATGCCGAGGATCGCGACCGTGCGTGGCTCGGACAGACGGCGCGTCCGCTCGCCGAAACGCATTCCTCGCACCTGCGTGATCACCGCTCCAGCTCCGGTGCTATCCGCGGCTGTGGCGTGACGAAGCGCCGCGCCCTCCACGCATAGAGGATCAGGAGCTCTGCGCCCACGAAGAAGATGACGAGAGCCTGGATCATCGTCGCGAGATCGACCGCAAGGGCAGGCTCGAAAACCTCGGGGTCGAGCTGTCGTGTCGACGTACCGACCTGCAGCGCGGCGAAGAGAAGGGCGGCGAAAAGGATCCCGACCGCCTTGTTCCGGCCAAGGAGTGCAACTGCGATGCCCGTGAAGGCGATCAGGTTCGTTGCGAAGTCGCTGGTCGAGACACCGCCCTTGAAGCCGAGCACATCGATCGATCCAGCGAGTCCTGCGAACGCACCGGAGATCCCGAGAGCCAGGAAGTAGTTCTTCCGTACGGAGATGCCGCCGTATCGCGCGGCCTCGGGGTTGAAGCCGACCGCACGCACCTCGTAACCGAGCGTCGTGCGGTTGAGGAGGATGTAGTAGACAACGAGGGCGAAGAGCGCGACGAAAAGGCCTGCGTGAAGAGCCGGGAGGCTCCCCCAGATCGGCCAGAGCTCCGCCGACTCGAGCACGTCGCGCGAGCGCGGGATCGACGGCTCCGGCCCCTGAAGTGGTCCACCGATCTCGAAGAGATAGGACCCGCCGAAGATCGCGATCCAGTTGAGCATGATCGTCGTGATCACCTCGTGGGCGCCGACGGTCGCCTTGAGCAGGCCCGCGATGCCACCCCAGACCGCGCCGGCAACGATCGACGCGAGCACGGCGAGAAGTACGTGCAGCGGCCGCGGGGTCCCTTCGAGGTGGGTTCCGACATAGAGCGCGGCGATGAACCCCACCCAGTACTGGCCCTGGCCGCCGATGTTGAAGAGCCCGCACCGGAAGGCGAACGCGACGGCGATCGCCGTCAAGATCAGAGGCGTCATCAGGATCAGGGTTTGCTGGAGGTCGTTCGCGGCCTCGGACTCGAGGTCCCACCAGGTCCACGGAGGCCCGCCGAGGTCGAGCTGGAAGAACCAGGTGAGACCCGTGCCTTCGAAGATCGCCCTGTACGCCGTAAACGGGTTGCTCCCCGTGATGAGCACGATGAGCCCTCCGATCAGGAACGCAAGAACGGTCGCCGCGAGAGGGACGAGGATGCCGCCGAGCCGGGTCGCGAACCAGCTCGAGACGGCGTCGGGGCGCTCGCTCGGCTCGGCGGGCTTTACGCTCAAGCGGCCTCTCGGCCACCCGTCATGGCGATCCCAAGCTCCTCTTCAGAGACCGTCGGAGGATACTCGGCGACGATGCGGCCCTCGTAGATGACGAGGATGCGGTCAGAGAGGGAGCGGATCTCGTCCAGCTCAAACGAGACGAGCAGGATCGCACGCCCCTCGTCACGCTCCTGGACAAGCCGGCGGTGCACGAACTCGATCGCTCCGACGTCGAGACCGCGCGTCGGCTGCGCGGCCACGAGGATGCGCGGGTCGCGCGAGACCTCGCGGGCAACCACGACCTTCTGCTGGTTTCCGCCCGAGAGCGCCGCCGCGAGCGTCTGGGGCCGACCGCCGCGGACGTCGAACTCCTTGAGCAGGCGGCCGGCCCTCTCGATCAGCCTCCGGGGATAGAGCCACCCCCACTTCGAGTCGGGCTCCTTCCGAAAGTCGTGCAGCGCAAGGTTTTCGGCGAGGGTGAAATCGAGAACGAGACCGCGCACCTGTCTGTCCTCGGGAATGTGACCCACCCCGAGTTCGAGGCGCTCGCGTGCTGCCGCCCTCGTGATATCGGCCCCGGCGACGATGATCCGGCCGCCCGCTGGGCGGCGAAGGCCAGTGAGCGCGTCGATCAGCTCGGTCTGCCCGTTCCCGTCGACCCCGGCGATGCCGACGATCTCGCCGGCCTTGACCTGAAAGGAGGCTCCCCGAACGGCCTCGAGACCTCGCTCGTCGAGCACCTGCAGGTCCTGGACGTCCAGCACGGGCTCGCCGGGCTCCCCGGGCGACTTCTCGACGCGCAAGACGACCTCACGGCCGACCATCAGACGTGCAAGCCCTTCGGGCGTCGCGCCGGCGCGCGGCACCGTGTCGATCCGCTTACCCTGTCGAAGCACGGTGATCCGGTCAGCGATCTCGAGCACCTCGTTCAGCTTGTGGGTGATGAAGACGATTGACTTGCCGTCGGCTTGGAGCGAGCGGATGATCCCGAAGAGCTCGCTCGCCTCCTGTGGCGTCAGCACGGCCGTCGGCTCGTCGAGGATGAGGATCTCGGCGCCGCGGTAGAGCGCCTTCAGGATCTCGGCCCGCTGCTGCATGCCGACGCTGATCGATGCAACCCGCGCCTCGGGTCGGACTGCAAGGCCGAATTCCTTCGACAGATCCCTCACGCGCTTCTCGGCTCGCGCGAGATCGAGAAACGGACCCTTACGCGGCTCCGTGGCGAGGACGATGTTCTCGGCCACGGTCATGACCGGGATGAGCATGAAGTGCTGGTGGACCATCCCGATTCCGAGGTCGATTGCGTCGCTGGGGGAGCCGATCCGCACGGGATTGCCGTCGAGCAGGATTTCGCCCTCGTCGGGGTGGTACAGCCCGTAGAGGATGTTCACGAGCGTTGACTTGCCGGCGCCGTTCTCGCCGAGAAGCGCGTGAACCTCGCCCTTCACGAGGTCGAAACCGACGCGATCGTTCGCTACAACGCCCGGGAAGCGCTTGGTGATGCTTCGAAGCTCGAGGAGGGGCGCGTCGGCCATGGGATCGAGCGGAGGAGCGACCTGCGCCGCTCCTCCCCCGTTTCGACCTTATTCCAACGTCGCCGGCGGGTCGATCTCGCCACTCGCCAGCTTTTGCTTCGCCTCCTCGACGGCGTCGCGCACTTCCTGGGGAACTCCGTCGCTGAACGGCGCGAGCAACTCTGCGTCCGGGAACTCCTCGATGCCGAAGAAACGGTTGGTTCCGCCCTCGAAGCTGCCTTCGTTGGCAGATTTGATCGTCTCGAAGACCGCGAGCTCGAGCGGTTTGAGCGCGCTCGTGATCACGCAATCGCCGGCGAACGACTGGTCGGCGTCGACGCCGATCGCCATCGCGCCCTCCTGGCAGGCTGCGTCGAGCGCTCCGAGGCCGCAGAGTCCGGCGACTTGGAAGACCACGTCGGAGCCCTGCGCGATTTGGTCGAGGGCGATCTCCTTGCACTTCGCCTGGTCGACGAAGTCCTGCGAGTACGCGTTCAGGACCTTCACGTCCGGCTTCGTGTCCTTGACCGCCTGCTGGAAGCCGGCGATCCAGTTGTTCACCGGCGGAATGCTCACGCCGCCGACTGTCGAGACCGTGTTGGTTTTCGTCATCATCGCGGCGACGATGCCGGCGAGATACCCCGCCTCCTCGGAGGGGAACTGGAGCCCGACGATGTTCGGCTCCACACACGGCGGCTGGTCCTCTCCTCCGCAATCCGGAGGCTCCCCGAAGAACTGGTCTACACCTGCGAAGTTGACGTCGGGCGCCTCTTTCGCGACTTCCACGACCGACGGCTGGATGAGGAAGCCGATCGCGACCACGAGGTTGTGGCCGTCGTCGACGGCAGCCGTCAGGTTCGGCAGGTAATCGTCGCCGGATTGCGAGGTGTACACGCGCCCCTCGACGCCGAGCTCCTCCCGGGCGCGCTCGAAGCCGTTGATCGAAAACTCGTTGAAGCCGCGATCGTCGAGGCCGCCGGTGTCGGAGACCATTCCGACCGAGATCTTCGCCTCGCCTTCGCCCGTCGCGGTCTCCTCCGCCGCTGCCCCGCCCCCGTCGTCGTCGCCCCCGCACGCCGAAGCGGCGAGCGCGAGCGCGAGGCTCGCCAGAAGGAGCACGAGCCACGGCAGCCTCCACTTTCCGTTCACGAAACCTCCCTCGTTCGCAGCCAATCCTGTCGGGTCGCCGCGATGCTAACGGCTCCGGCTTCCCGATTGTAGGACGCTGCGTCCGGGCGGTTCGTTAGGAAGGCGCTTCGGAAAGGTCTTCCGCAAGGACCCGCTCGAGCTCGGCCTCATCGACGAG
>JALZEM010000087.1 GCA_030862005.1 Actinomycetota bacterium
ACCTGCTCACGTTCGTCGCCGTCGCTGCCTCCGTGTTCTTCTGCGTCGTCAAGCCGCTGAACGCCCTGATGGCGCGTCGTCGTTCGCCGGTCGAGGAAGGCATGCCGGACGAGGAGCGCCGTCACCAAGAGCTCCTCGCTGCACTTGGCCGGATCCGCGCGTCGTGAGCGAACTCGCCTTCACCACCCCCAGCTCGTACCACGGCGAGAGGATGCTCCCGTGAAGATCATCCCGCTGGCAGCGCTCCAGGAAAGCGAGCGCGCGGCGCTCTTCATCGGCCGCGAGCACGGCGCGGGGATCTCGTTCATCGTTACCAGCCACCGCCGCGGCGAGGGCCCTGAGCCGCATCGGCATCCGTACGAGGAGACGTTCGTCGTACAGGAGGGAGCGACCGCGTTCACAGTCGAAGGTGAGACCGTTGAGGTCCAGGCCGGCACAGTCGTCGTGGTCCCGGCAGACGCGGTTCACAGCTTCAAAGCGGCAAGTGACGGCGTCACGCGTCAGGTCAATATCCACCCGGTGGCCGAGATGGTGACCGAATGGATCGAATGACAACGCTGGAGGAGGCGCGACGTGGATGACGTCGGAGGCGCTAGGCGGGGCGCGCGCGGGTTTGGTCGGTTTACAGACGCACGGTTTTCTGACGTCCACCGGGTCGAGCTGATCGAGCGCTAGGCGCGCCTGGGCTGGAGGAGGGCGGTCCGCTCGTCCGGCGCCGCACGCAGGACGTCGTCGATGTACGAGGAGACGGCCTCGGCCATGGGAACCTCGTAGCCTTCGCGCTCGGAACGGACGCGACGGTGCTCGAGGATCTCGTGGAAGATCTCGGCCGCGGCACGCTTGCCCCGGAGATCGGCCGGTATCGCCGCGACGGTGGGCTCGAACACCTGGCTCAGCCACCGGCCTGCGACCGCCGACTCCGAGACGGGGGGCTCGTCGACGCGCTCCAGCGCTGAGCGAAACGCGGCGATGTCGCTCAGAAGCCTTCGGGCCTGGTTCTCCTGTGCGTCGAGTCCGGTGAGCTTGAGGAGCCGGCGCCGGTGGTAGCCGGGCTCGACGCGCGGCGCCGGCAGCCGCAGCCGGTACTCGACCTCGGTTCGCTCCAGCTCGATCTCGTCCACGTCGAAGCCGAGCTCGTTGAGCTCACGGAGCCTGCTTTCGAGGCGGGAGCTCTCGTGGAGGCCGAAGATCTCGTCCTCGGTCAGCTCCGCCCAGAGACGCTCGTAGCTGTCGAGCACGCGCTGCGCGAGGTCGGTCGGGTCACGGTCCTCGGACCAGCCGAACTCGGCGGCGACGTCGAAGAAGTCGTAGCTCAGGTTCTCGTGCGCGATCTCGAGGTCATGTCGGCGCTGTCCGTCGGAGAGCCGCTCCTGTAGCTCGCCCGTCTCGACGTCGACGAGGTACGCCGCCAGCGTGCCTGCGTCTCGGCGGAACAGCGTGTTCGAGGCGGAGCAGTCGCCCCAGAAGAATCCAGCGAGGTGAAGGCGGACGAGCAGCCCGGCGAGGGAGTCGAGCAGCACGGCCTCTGGCGCCTCGAGCAACTGCCGGCCGAGAACCGTGCGGAACGGCAGGGAAAACTCGAGGTACCGTGTGATGAGAACCTGGGGTAGCTCGTCGCCGGTTCCCGGCGCTCGTCGTTCCTCGACGACGGCGATCGGCTCGACTGCCGGAACGTTCGTCCCCTGGAGATGGCCGAGGAGGCGATACTCGCGCTGCGCGAGCGGAGCGGGCAACTCCTTCAGCGCGTAGAACGAGCCGGCGATCTCGACGAACCGGACGACGTGCCTGCCGATCCCCCGCTCGAGGTCGACGAGGTTGTCGCAGCGCCACTGCCCGAGGGATTGCTCCCACGGCAGCCCCAGGAATCCCGAGTCGAGCGTGCGCGCGACCAGGCGAAACGTGGAGGCCGCCATCGCGCTCAGCGTACCGGTGTCCACGGGGCGGAAAGGCGGCACGGCGGCGTGGGGAATTCGGCCCACCGCGTCGCGCCTCCGTGACGTTTCACACGCTACCGTCGTTCGAAATGGCGAAGGCGGTGACAGCATGGGGCGAGGCGACGATCGTGGAGGAGGTGACGCTTCCACAGCGCGCGGGCGAGAAGCGGTTCGCGTCGGTCGTGCAGCTCCTCGAAGATCCGAAGGGCGAGCGGTTGGTCCGCTTCGCGTACACCACGGACGGAACGGCTCGCCGCGGGCCGGTGACGCTCCGCGCACGGGATCTCGAGCGGCTGCGCGCTGCGCTTGCCGAGCATCCCGCGCTCGCCGACGCGCTCTCCTTTGCCGGTTGAGCGGGCTGAGGTTACGCGGCTGCGAGCGAGCGCTCGCGGGCCGCATCGACGAGCGAGGCGAGGATGAGCGCTCCATCGCCGGAACCGAGCAGCGGGTCGACGGCGTGCTCCGGGTGCGGCATGAGGCCCATCACGGTCCGCTCGCGGTTGACGACGCCCGCGACGTCTGCGACCGAGCCGTTGGGATTGTCCCCGTCGGCGTACCGGAGGACGATCTGTCCACTCGCCTCGAGCTCCTCGACGACGTCGGGCGGCGCGAACCAGCAGCCGTCGCCGTGCTTGACCGGGACGGTCAGGATCTGTCCCGGTCCGCAGCGGCTCGTGAACGGGGTGTCCGGCTGCTCGACCGACAGGCGCACATCCCGACAGA
>JALZEM010000127.1 GCA_030862005.1 Actinomycetota bacterium
CTCGTCCGGTTGCTCGGCCGCGACGCCGCCGAGGACGCGTTCCAGGAAACCTTCCTGCGCGCGCTTCGTGCGTATTCCGACCTCCGACACTCCGAGCACCTCCGCGCATGGGCGTTCACGATCGCAACCCGCGTCGCGTTCGACGAGCGCCGCCGCGCGCGCCCGGTGACCGATCTGCCCGAGATCGCGGACGTCGATGATCGCCCCGCCTACGCCGAGCTCGCCGATCTTGCGGGCGGCCTGCCTCGGACGGAGCGGGCGGCCGTCGTCCTGCGGTACGGCTACGACCTGCCCTACGCGGAAATCGCAGCCGCGCTCGGCTCGAGCGAGGACGCCGCGCGCCAGGCTGCCTCTTCGGGTGTTCGCCGACTGAGAAGGAGGATGACATGACGGTTCCCGCCACACTCGACCGCCGCTTCCGCGACGAGGCGGCTGCGCACGGCCTTCTCGACGTGGCGTATGAGCTTGCCGACTCGCCCGTCGGCCCGCTCCTGATCGCGGCGACCGAAGCCGGCGTCTGCCGCGTCGCCTTCGATCCCGACCCTGAGCGGGAGGCCGAGCTGCTTGCGCGCTCGTTCGGCGTCCGCGTCCTCCGCGCACCCAAGCCGGTGGACGAGGCGCGGCGGCAGCTCGACGAGTACTTCGCGCGGCGGCGCCGCGAGTTCGACCTCGAGTTCGACCTTCGTGGCACGCCGACGTTCCAGCAGCGCGTGCTGCACGAGCTCGCCCGTGTCCCGTACGGCGAGGTGGCGACGTACGGCGGCCTCGCGGCGCGGATCGGAAAGCCACGGGCGGCCCGCGCCGTCGGCGGCGCGCTCAATCGAAATCCGGTCCCGATCATCCTCCCCTGCCACCGTGTCGTCGGCGCGAGCGGAAGCCTCGTCGGCTACGGCGGCGGGCTCGACCGCAAGCGCGCCCTCCTCGACCTCGAGGGCGCCGTCATGGAGAGGCGGACGTAGGGCATCCCGGCCCCTACACCTATTCCGTCGATCGCTCCTTCGCCGGGCTCGCTGCCTGCCCGTCCACCTGCCCGATCGAGAACCCGACCCGGCTGAGCGCCTGCGAGAACTCGCTCGGGATGATCCAGACCTTGTTCGACTCGCCTTGCGCGATCTGCGGCAGCACCTGGAGGTACTGGTAGGCGAGGAGCTTCGGGTCGGCATCCCCGCGGTGGATCGCCCCGAAGACGGTCTCGATCGCCTTCGACTGTCCCTCGGCGCGGAGGATCTGCGACTCCCGCTCTCCTTCCGCCCGCAGGATCGCCCCCTGCTTTTCCCCCTCGGCCGTCAGGATCTGCGACTGCTTGAATCCCTCGGCCGTGAGAATGGCCGCGCGCTTGTCCCGCTCGGCGCGCATCTGCTTCTCCATCGCCTCCTGAATCGTCGCCGGCGGGTCGATTGCCTTCAGCTCGACGCGGTTGACGCGGATCCCCCACTTCCCCGTGGCGTCGTCGAGGACGCCGCGAAGCTGCGCATTGATCTGGTCGCGCGACGTGAGCGTGTCCTCGAGCGTCATGCCGCCGATCACGTTGCGGAGGGTGGTCACGGTGAGCTGCTCGATCGCCTGGATGTAGTTCGCGATCTCATACGTCGCCGCCTTCGGATCGGTCACCTGGTAGTAGATGACGGTATCGATGTGGACGACGAGGTTGTCCTCCGTGATCACGGGCTGCGGCTTGAACGAGACGACCTGTTCGCGCAGGTCGATGAGCGGCCGCAGGCGATCGACGAAGGGGACGATGAGCGCGAGGCCCGCGTCGAGCGTGCGGTTGTAGCGGCCGAGGCGCTCGACGATTCCGGCGCGCGCCTGCGGAATTATCCGGATCGCGCGCGCGAGCACGATCAGAACGAACGCCGCGAGGACGCCGAGGACGATGAGTCCGGGCGAAATATCCATCTGGAAGCCTCCTACTCCGACACGAGCGCAGTCGCGCCCTTGATTTCGAGAACTTCGACCCGCGCGCCGGGCTCGATCACCTGCGCATCGTCGTACGGGCGGGCCGACCATACCTCGCCTCCGATCCTCACCTGACCCCCGCTGTGGTCGACGCGCTCGAGCACGAGCCCCGTCGTTCCGAGGAGCGCCGCCGTCCCGGTGCGAAGCTGGGCCGGCGTCCGCAGGTGGCGCTGGACGATCGGCCGGACGAGCGCGAGTGACGCGAGTGACCCGACGATGAACGCGGCGATCTGGAACGCGACACCGCCCCCGAGCGCGGCGACGATTGCGGCGACGACGGCGGCGAGCGCGATCGGGCCGAGGAAGAAGCCGAGCGTGAAGATCTCGCCGGCCGCCAATGCCGCGGCGGCGAGCATCCAAAGCACCCAGGCGGGCACGGTCAAAGCCTAGCTCAGCGTGGCGGAACCGCACCGGCGACTGCGACGATAACGCGCGTGCGCAACGCCCCGTCTCTCCTCGCCCTCGCCCTCATCGCGCTCGCGGCCTGTGGCGGCCAGTCCGCAGGCGGCCAAACATCGGCGGCGTCAGCGACAACGCCGACCGCGCCCTTCTTCGAACGGACGACCGCCGTCATCGAGACGGACGTCGGTCGCGTCGAGCTCGACGTCGAGGTCGCAGACACGGATGAGCGGCGCCAGTTCGGGCTCATGTTCCGCGAGACGCTCCCGCGCGACGCCGGCATGGTGTTTCTCTACACGGAGAACCAGACCGGCGGTTTCTGGATGAAGAACACGCTGATCCCGCTCTCGATCGCGTTCTGGGACGACCGAGGGCGAATCGTCCGGATCCTCGACATGGACCCCTGCCGGGCGGACCCGTGCCCGCTGTACGAGCCGACGGTCACGTACCGAGGCGCGCTCGAGGTGAACCAGGGCGCATTCCGGCGCTGGAGCGTCGAGGAGGGCGACCGGATCATCGTCAAGGTCGCGCGGTGACGGACCGCCTCGAGCTCCGGCTCGTCGGCGCCGGCGGCGAGCCGGTCGACCTCTGGCGGACGTTGAGCTCGCACGGCGTCGCCGACCTTCCGCCCAACCGCCTGGACGAGGAAGCGCGCACGTTCGAGACGACGCTCGCGCTCGATGCGCGCGTGCGACGCACGATCCGGATCGCAGAGCAGCGCACGGGCTATGCGACCGTCGACGTCCTCGGCCGGCCGCTGGGTGAACGGGCCGCCGAGCGCCTCCTCGGCGCCGTCGCGCACCTTCTCCGGCTGGACGAGGACCTCTCTCCGTTCTACGCGCGGGTCGCATCGGACCCGGAGCTCGCATGGGCGACGGCCGGTGCGGGCCGGCTCCTTCGCAGCCAGACCGTCTACGAGGACGTCGTGAAGACGATCTGCACCACCAACTGCGCCTGGTCGGCGACGGTCCGGATGGTCACGGCGCTCGTCGAGCACCTGGGCGAGCCCGCCGCCTACGGCTCCGGACGCGCGTTTCCCACGCCCGCGGCAATGGCCGAGGCGAGTCTCGACTTCTACCGGGACGTCGTCCGCGCCGGCTACCGAGGCGCCTATCTGCGCGCGCTCGCGCAATCGGTCGCCGACGGATCTGTCGACCTCGAAGTGCTCGGGCAGGCCCGCCGTCACGAGCTCCCGGACGACGAGATCTCTGCCCGTCTCCTCGCGCTCCCCGGCGTCGGCCCGTACGCGGCCGCCCAGATCATGATGCTCCTCGGGCGCTACTCGCCCTTGATCCTCGACTCGTGGACACGCCCGAAGTACGCGCGCCTCACGGGTGGTAGGCCGAAGAAGGACGCCACGATCGTCCGCCGTTTCCGCCGTTACGGTCCGTACGCGGGCCTCGCCTTCTGGCTTTTCTTGACGCGCGACTGGGTCACGGACGACGACACGGCCGTCGGCGTCGCCGCGGCGTGGACGTGATGACGCGGCGCTAGCGCGCCTCGCGCGCGCTCGGGATCCGGTCTGCGAGCGGCTCGAGCGCGCCCGCCGACGGCTCGAGCTCACCCGACTCGAGCCCGGCCGCGACCTCCCGCGCAAGCGCGCGCGCTTCGGTATTGTGCGCCGGCCCGAGGACGGTGTTCACCGCGGCGAGCGCGGCGTCGCCGTCGAAGACCTCGAGCGAGACGGTGTCGAGCTCCTTCTTCCGTATGTACGGATCGTCGGGCACGCCTACCCGGACGAGCACTTCCCGCCCGTCCGGCAGCGTCGCCCGTTCCTCGGCGGGATGACCACGTAGGCTCACGAGGGCATGCTAACGGCGCCGCGGAATCATTGGGCCAGGATCGCGGTCGTGCCAAGAGGCCCCCAATGAAGAGGGCGGTGCCGCTTCTGATCGTCGCCGCCGGGGTGGCGGCAGCGGTCGTGCTGTTCTTCGCTCTGCGGCCGAATGACGAGAACGCGCCGGGAACAGCCGGGACGACAACGGACGCCGCGACGACGGGGACGCAGGAGACGACGGCTCCGACGGCGACGGCCGAACCCGCTCCGCGGCGGATTCGGTTGGTTATCCGGGGGGAGCAGGTCGTCGGCGGCGTGCGCAGGATCGCGCTGGACCAAGGCGCGCAGGTCGTCCTGGTCGTCTCGGCGGACGTTTCCGACCACGTTCATATTCACGGCTACGACCTCTTGGCGGAGGTTCGGCCTGGAAGACCGGCGCGATTCGAGTTCGAGGCCGACGTCACGGGCCGCTTTGACATCGAGCTCGAGGACCGCCACCTCGAGATTGCGGAGCTGTCTGTGCGGCCGTGACGATCGGCCCGATCGCCCACGGGATCGGGGGTGTCAAGGATCTGCCTGTCCCCGGCTGGCTCTTCCTCTACGGCGCGGCCGTCGTCCTCGTCGCTTCGTTCGTCGCCCTGACGACGCTCTGGAAACGTCCGCACTTCGACGCGGCTCGGCGTGGACGACCCTTGGCGCCGGCCGTCCAGCGCGTGCTCCTATCGCGCGCCCTCCGCGTCGTCTTCGGGTCGATCGGCTTCGGGCTCCTCGTCTTCGTCGCCGTGGCGGCGCTGGTCGGCGATCGGAATGAGACCCGCAACCTCGCGCCCACGTTCGTGTACGTCTTCTTCTGGCTCGGCCTGGTACCGGTCGTCGCCCTCGTCGGAAACGTCTGGTCGATCCTGAATCCGTGGCGTGCTGCCGCCGACGGAGCCGCGGCACTTTGGGCGCGCGCCGGACGGACGTGGGAGCCGCTTCTCGATTATCCCGAGCGACTCGGCCGCTGGCCCGCGGCCGTCCTTCTTTTAGCGTTCACGGCGCTCGAGCTGGCTTACACCGATCCCGCGGACCCGCGCCGCCTCGCGCTCGCGATCTACCTCTACAGCATGGTCACGTGGATCGGGATGATCATCTTCGGCCGCCGCGCGTGGCTCGTGAACGGCGAGGCGTTCACCGTGTACTTCGGGTTGCTCGCTCGGATCGCACCGCTCGGCGTTCGGCGTCGAGCGGCGGCTCGTCACGTCGTGCTCCGGGCTCCGCTCGTCGGGCTCGCTCGGAAGGAGACGCGTGCCGGCGCGCTCGCATTCGTTGCGGTGATGCTCGGGTCCGTCGCGTTCGACGGATTCAGCCGGACGACCGCGTGGGGAGACCTGCGCGCTTCGGTCTTCGCGGCCGCGCCGGGCAGCTTCGAGGTCGTCGGGATCGTGTTGAACCTCGGCGGCCTCTTGGGAGCCGTCGTCCTCGTCGCGCTCGCGTACCTGGGCGCCGTCTGGACTGCGAATGCTTTCGCCCGCGATACCCGCTCTCTCACCGGAGCGTTCGTGCCGAGCCTAGTTCCGATTGCCCTCGTCTACGTCGTCGCCCATTACTTCTCGCTCGTCGTCATCCAGGGACAGGTCGGCGTGAGGCTCGCCTCCGATCCGCTCGGCTGGGACTGGAACGTCTTCGGAACGGCCGATTTCCGCCCGAACCTGATGCCGCTGTCGCCGAACACGATCTGGTACGTGCAAGTGGTCTCGCTCGTAGTGGGGCATGTGGCCGGGCTCCTCGTCGCGCACGACCGCGCCGTTGCGCTCTTTCGGTCGGCGACGACCGCGCTCACCACCCAGCTCGCGATGCTCGCGCTGATGGTCCTCTACACGGTCGGAGGGCTCTGGGTCCTCTCGCAGGGCTAGCCCTGTGTCGTTGTGGGATCGCTTGGTCCCGGATGGGACGGTTGCAGCGCCTTAATGCGCGGACCCCGTCAGATCGGCGTCGTCTCGAGCCGTCGAACCAGCCTACGCTCGTTCCGTCGACCGGCGCGCGAAGCCGAGCGCGAGAGCGGCGAGGCCGGCGAGGAGCCCGGCGGCGCCGAGGACGAGGGCGAGCGTGGCACGGCCGTTTCCGTCGTCATCGGCGGCGGCAGTGGGCGCGGCCTCCGCTCCGGCCTCGGCCTGCGTCTCTGTGTCGGACACGTCGGCCGCCGCTTCTTCTTCCGCGGCGAGCACGGCCACGCGTGGCGCCGGCGTCTCGGCCTCGGGGTCGGCCGCGATCCAGCGGACGACGTCGCCGCCCGAGTAGGTCTGGATCGTCGGGAAGAGAAGCTCGTCGCCGCCCGTCTCCGGGACCTGGAAGCTGACGCCGAAGTCGACGTACTCCCCCGGTGCGATCCGGCCTCCCGACCAGGTCACGCTCGCCAGCCGCTCCGTGATCGGCTCCTCCCCCTCCTGCTCGATCGGCTCGTCGAGGGCGACCGTCTTGATCGTCCGCTTCCATCCGGGCTCGGGCTCGAACCGCGCCTCGACGACGCTCGCGGGGAACTGGACCGTGATTCTGGTCGTGGCGGCGTTGTCCCGCTCGTTCGGAACGCGGATCGCGAAGCGGGCGAACCCGCCCGCTTCCCACTCGCTCGGGTCCAGGGTCACGTGCGCGGCGGCCGGGGGTGCAACTACGAGCGACGTCATGGCGATGAGGATTCCTCTGCGGAGGCACATGTCAGCTTTCCTCTCGAATCGGGATCGACACGTTGCCGGTGAGGAGCTCGAACTCGCCGCGACGGGCCTCGATGCGAAGCTGCCAATCGCCAGGGATGACGAGCTCGGCTTTGTCGACGCGGAACTCGCCTTCGTGCTCCATCGGCTGGGCCTTGTAGCGCAGTGGCCCGATCTTCTTGCTCGCGAGCGTCGCCGAGACGTTGACGTCGGCGACGTCGGTGTCTTCACCTTCGAACTTCAGGTGGATGGTGTTGGTTCCAGCCATTCCGGGCTCCACGGCCACGTGGACCTCGAGATCGCCGAGCTCGGCGACGGCCGTCGTCGGCGCATGCATCTGCAACTCGCCTTTCGCCGGCGGCGCATTCACGAGAACCGCCGTCACGCCGACGATCGCGATCATGATCGCGAGCTCGGCGGCGGCCGTCCGCAGGAAGCGCCGCTGCTCGAGAACGGACGCGATCTGCCGGCGAAGCCGTGGGACCGCGTAGCGGTTGTTGTACGCACCGAGCGCGAGGAGCGGCAGGATCAACCCGATCTTGCCGAGGAGAAGGAGGCCGTAGGTCGTCTCCCACAAGCCACGCCAGGTGCGCACCTCGAGGTAGCCGTTCACTATCCCCGCGACGAGGAGCAGGGCGACCGAAACGACCGCCATGTTCGAGAAGCGGGGAACGCTCCGCGCCGCGAGCGGCCACCGGTCGTCGCGCGCGGATACGAGCGCGAGGACGAGGAACGCGAGCCCGCCCGTCCACGCCGCTGCGGCGAGCACGTGCGCCATGTCGGAAGCAAGCGCCAACGGACCCGCGACGCTCGCGTGACCCGAGAGCCCGGGCGTCACAACGAGGCCGACGGCCGCGACGACGGCCGCCACGAGCGCGACTCGCTCCTCCCGTGAGTTCACCACGCGCCGCAGGATGAGCGCGATGACGAGAAGGGCCAGAGCGATCCCCGCCCGGACGAGCGAGAACACGCCGAAACGCGTCTCGGCAACGGAGGAAACGACGCTCCAGCGGGCCGCCTCGCCAATCGATAGCCCACCCGCGGCGGCTGCCTGTAAGACGAGCCCCACCGACGCGACGATCGCAAGTGCGGCGGCCAACCCTGCGAGAACGCCGTAGAGCCGCCGCCGGAGCGCGACGTCGGCCGACCGGAGCGCGATTACGAGCGTCGCGACCCCGCCGGCGCACAGGAGCAGCAGGACGAAGTCGACGAATCGCCCGGACGTGTAGATGACGGACACCGCGAGCGGCGTGTCCTCGAGCACCTGTGCCGCGATGCCTGACGGCTGCGGGCCCGGCTCCTCGACGTGGAAGACGAACGCCCCGCTGATCGGGTCGGAGTCGGCGGAGATCACCGCCCACGTCACCGTGTACGTGCCTCGGTCGAGCTCGTCGTCGATCCTCACCCCGACGGACTCCCGCGCGGGCTGGAAGATCTCTTCCGAGTCGACCCGCTCGCCGTTGCCGTTGTAGACGCGCACCGCTCCGAGCGCCGACTCGACGCCCTCATCGAAATGGAGCAGGACCTGATCCGGGGACTCGTCGATGATCGCGTCATTCGCGGGCTCGGTCTTGAGCAGCGTCGAATGACCCGCGGCTGCGGGTGCGACGACGAGCGCTGCGAGCGCGAGCGCCGGGACGGCGACGAGCCTCAGCACCGCTTCCGACTGAAGCGTCCGGCGGTTCATGCACCTCCTCCCACTGCCAGGCCGCGTATGCGGCAACCGACGGCTACAGGAAGACGCGTGCGGGCGGAGCTCTCTGGCCGTACCCGAGCGCGAGCGCGGCGAAGCGCGCAGGCATGGCCGTCGCATGAATCCGGAAACCAATATCCGGCGCCACGAGGCGCGCGCGAGGCGCAGACGCGAGCGCGCGCGCGAGGGAGACGGCGGCGTTGACCAGTGTTCGCGCGACGACGTAGGCCGTGAGCGCGAACGGGAGTTGGAGTAGGAGGCCGACCAGGAATGCACCCTCGACGAACAGCGCCGGCGAGATGCTCCATGTCTTGAGCAAGCTCTCGAGGTTCTCCTGCACGACGAATCCGACGGGTGGGAGCAGTGCGAACACCCAGAGGGGAAGAGGCCGGGAGGCGTGTCCTCGCACCTCGTGCGCGATGCAGCGGCCGAGGCCGAGGACGGCAACGGCGAGGCAGGCGGCGATGCACACGCGCCAGTGGAGCGCGCTCCCGTGCGCCGCTGTCATCGACGCGGTCGTGCCGTGTCCCGGCGAGGGCGCGGCGATGCGGTACGCCGCGGCATGCGCGACGATTCCACCGCTTGCCGCCAGCGGCAGGCAGACGAGCCAGGCGAGGCGCCGGCGCTGCATGGCCGCCATGATGCTAGGGCATACGCGGCCGCCGGCCAAACGGATTCCGCCGCGGAGCCCCCTTCAGGAACCGGGCGACGAGGCGGTAGTCGACGCCTCGGACGTCGAGGAGGTACGGCGTTCCGCGCTGGTCAGCGGAACGCGAACTGCGGCGGCTGCGTCAGTACCAGGTCCGTCGTCCCAGGACGGCGCGATCCATCGTTCCGAGAATCCAGAAGATGACGCCGACGATGATCAGGATGATCCCGATTGTCCACAGGATCCCGACGCCGAGCACGAGACCGAGGATCAGAAGGATGAGGCCGAGAACGATCATGGGGCAGCGCCTCCCGTCGCGTTAGGTTTCCCGAACCGCGGAGCGTCTCCGCGGTGGCTGGCGGAGCATTTCTGCCTGCGAGCTGGAATTCCTGCGGCGTCGGGTGGGATGTCCCCGCGGCTACGCCGCCGCGATCAGGCGGTAGCCGACACCCCAGACGTTCAGGACGTACCTCGGGTCGCCGTCGCCGTTCAGCTTTCGGCGCAGGCGGCTTGCGTGCGAGTCCAGCGTTCTCGTGCGACCGAGCGAGCGAAAATCCCAGACGTCACGCAGGAGCTCCTCTTTGTGAAACACGCGCTCCGGTTCTGAAGCGAGGGCGACGAGGAGGTCGTACTCCTTCGCCGAGAGCTGGACGCACTGCCCGGCGAGCTTGACCGTCCGCGAAGGCAGATCAATCGTCAGCTCGCGGACGGTCAGCACGCTCGGGCGCGACCCGTTCGCCCGGCGAAGGACCGCGCGCATTCGCGCGACCAGCTCCTCGTAGAGGAAGGGCTTCGGAACGTAATCGTCGCACCCGCGTGCGAACGCGCGGAGGCGGTCGACGGGCTCGGTTCGTGAGCTCACCATGATCACGGGGACGTCGCGGTTCCACGAGCGCCCCGGCTCGCCGGCGCGGAGACGGCTACAGAGCTCGAACCCCGACCCGTCGGGCAAGACCGCGTCGAGCAAGACGATGTCCGGCTGCGCCGCCTCGACGAGCTCGAGCGCCCTCCGGGCCTGCTCTGCCGAGAGCACCTCGAAGCCGTCGTCGGAGAGCTGCTGCTCGAGGAAGCCCCTGATCTTCGGCTCCCGTTCGACCACGAGGACCGCCTCGCCTGCCATCGCCAGCAAGCTAGCGCCGCCGCCGCTTCCCGCCTAGATGTCCTTTCAGAAGAAAGAATCACAACCACTCGACAGGGATTTCGACAGCCGGTCGATGTGGGCGCGCCCTCTCGCCTAGAGGCGTCCCGAGCGGATCACGCCCCAGACGAGCCAGATCCCGAGGAGCGCAGAGAGGCTGAAGCCGATCACCGACAGGAAATGGAGGCCCCAGATCTTGGGTCCGGCGTCGGCGAAGATGCCGATGAGCGAGGAGCCGATGATCCCGCCGACGGAGACGATCGCCACCGTCAGGCGGTTGAACACGAGGTCGAGGCGGTGGAAGAGCTCTTCGAGGCCCGCGTGCCGGAACCCGACCTCGATCTGGCCGTCGCGCACCTGCTCGAGCGTGTCCGCGATCTGGTACGGCGCGTCGAGCAGGATGCGCAGGTAGTCCGATCCCTGCTGCCGCGTGCGGGAGGCGACGCGCCGGGGCGTGAACCGCTCGAGCATGAGCTCGCGCGCGTACGGCCGCGCGACTTCGAAGACGTTGAAGTCCGGGTAGAGCTCGAGCCCGACCGACCCGAGCGTCGCGATCGCTCGATCGAGCATGACGAAGCGCGTCGGAAGCTCGAGGCGCATCCGGAAGATGACGGCGAAGACCTCACGGATGACCTGGATCGGGTCGATCTCGTTCAGCCGCGAGCCGTAGTACCGGTAGTACAAGTCGCGGATCTCGGTGATGAACTCCTCCTCGCGCTTCCGGTCGTAGCGGACACCGAGGGCGGCGAGGTCGCGCGGGAGCCGCTCGATGTTCTCGCTGACGATGTCGATGAAGAGGCGAGTCGCCTTCGACATGTCCTCACCGGTCAGCTTCCCCGCCATGCCGAAGTCGACGAGCCCGATCTGCTCCGACTGCTCGAGCACGAGGATGTTCGACGGGTGCGGATCGGCGTGGAAGAACCCGTGCCGGAAGATCATCGCCATCCAGGCATCCGCGATCACTTCGGCGAGGCGCGCACGCTCCTCGATCGTGTACGTCGCGAAGTCGAGGTCGCGGAGGTGCACCCCCTCCAGGTACTCGAGCGTCAGAACACGCGACCGCGAGTACGTCCAGAAGACGCGCGGGATGCGGACGTGCGGATGGCCCGCGAAGTTCCGGTGGAACTGCTCGGCGTTTCGCGCCTCCATCCGGTAGTCGAGCTCCTGGCGGATCGTCCGCGCGAACTCGTCGACAAGCGACACGGTGTCGATGAACGCGAGGGCCTTGATCCGCTCACGCGCAAATCGTGCCGCCTGGTAGAGGAGCTCGAGGTCGGCTTCGATCTGGCGCGGCGCGTCGGGGCGCTGCACCTTGACGACGACCCGCTTCCCGTTCGGAAGGACGGCCCGGTGAACCTGGCCGATGGAAGCCGCCGCGATGGGGATGCGGTCGAACTCCGTGAAGAGCTGCGCGACGGTGAGGCCGAGCTCCTGGTCAATCACTTTCTCTGCCTGCTCGAAGGGGAAGGGCGTGACGTCGTCCTGCAGCGCTTTCAGCTCGAAGACGATGTCCGGCGGGACGACGTCCGGACGGGTCGAAAGGAGCTGGCCGAACTTGACGAAGGTTGGGCCGAGCTCGTCGAGCATCGCGCGCAGGCGCGCGCCGCGGGTCGATCCCCCTTCGGCGACCTCCAGCTCGCGGTGCCGGCGGGACAGGCCGTCGCCGAGACGGCGCGTGTCGAAGACGTAGCCAAAGCCGTGCTTCGCCGCGACCTGTGCGATCTCCGAGAGACGCCCGAGCTGCCGGACGGCGGGCCGCGTGCTCATACGCGGAGTCTAGGCGCCGCGGCCCCCGGCCCCGCCGTCAGAATCCCGAACACCT
>JALZEM010000153.1 GCA_030862005.1 Actinomycetota bacterium
GCCTTCCTTCATAGCGCATGCGACTGAGGCGGTGTGGGAGCTCGCTGCGCATCGCTCGCTGTTCATCGTGGAGGACGTCGAGGGCGCCGGCCGGGCGATCCACACCATCTTCCTCGACGACCTCGACGCGCACGTTGCGGACATCGCCTCGCGCGGCATCGAGCCGGATGAGCTGGTCATGTATCCCGGCAAGGCGCGCAAGGCGATCTATCGGGACGCTGATGGCAACGAGATCGGCTTCGGCGGCGCGATCGTTTGAGCGCGACCATCGTCGCTCGAGGAGTTGGGCATCCTGATCAGCCGGCAGCGCTGACGGTCAGGAGCGTTCCCGGACACTGGCCCTAAGCCGACGGGAGAACGTCAGCCGTCAGGAGAGCGCGCGCTCGAGCGCAGCACGGTCTGTCGGCGCTCCGTGCGCCGGGAGCACGACCTCCACCGGCAGCGCGAGCAGCGGCAGCAGCCCTTCGACGACCTGCTCGCGCGTAACGCCCTTCGTTAGCCACTCCTGCGGGATCTCGAGGCCGCGACCGAAGTCGACCAGCGCATCGCCGGCGACGACCGCACGCCGACTCGCGATCCAGAGCACGAGGTCGTTGCGCTCTCTCCCGGGGAAGGCCTCGATGCCGATCGGAAGCCGGTCGCCCGCCGCGTACAGGTGGGCCTCGCCGCCGCCCCCGGCCAGCAGCCACGCGACGTCGGGGCTGCCGCCGGCGGCCTGCTCGAGAGTGATGCCGTACTTCCGCACGAGGTCGTCTGCGGTGTCGGGCGGCGGCACGAACACCGGCGCGCCGAGGCGCTCGACCAGGCTCTGCGTCTCGCGTTCGTGCCACGGGGCGGTGAGCACCACCACCGTCTCGCGGTCGGCCGCGAGCTCGAGGAGCTCGTCCGGCACGGACAGCGGGTCGAAGAGGAGCAGCCGGGCGCCGTAGTCGATCGCGTACGACGACACTTCCTGCGGCCACCACTCGCCCGGCGTCCAGTCCGGGTGCGGCGCCTGCCAGTGCCAAAGTCCAGCCTGTAGCTCGCGCAGAGCGCGATGCTAACGCGCATCGAAGGGTCCGCCGCCCGGAGCCGGACGGGCCGCCGAATACGCTTCCGCCCTGTGCGCCACCGCATTCCCGCCGACGTCCTGCTGCTCATCACGGTCCTTTTCTGGAGCTTCAACTTCACGGTCGTCAAATACGCGCTCACGCACGGTTGGCAGCCGCTTTCCTATTCGTCCGTCCGCTTCGCGATCGGAGCCGCGATCTTCTCCTCGTTCACCTTCGGCCGCGAACGAACGCTGCGCGTGCGCAGGAGCGACGTTTGGCTCCTGCTCGGTGCCGCGGCGCTTGGCGTCTGGCTGAACCAGCTCAGCTTCACGTACGCGGTCAGTCTCACGACGGCGGCGACGGTTGCCCTCGTCTTCGGGACGCTTCCGATCTTCGTCGCGATCGTCGCCCAGCTGGTCGGGACCGAGCGCCTTCGCCTCCGCCACTGGTTCGCGACCACGATCTCGTTCGGGGGCGTCGCGCTCGTCGCGATCGGATCTTCCGGCGATCTCCGAGGCGATCTCGGCGGGATCCTCCTCGCGCTCGGCGCGGCCGCCACGTGGGCGGGCTACTCGGTTGCGATGGGGCCGCTGATGCAGCGTTATTCGCCGTACCGGATCAGCGCCTTCGTTCTCCTCGTCGGCGCGGTTCCGCTCCTCCTGTCCGCGTCTTCGCAGCTCGCACGTCAGGACTGGGGCGCGCTCGGCGGTCTCGCCTGGGCCGCGTTCGTCTACAGCCTCTTCTTCTCGCTCGTCTTCACGAACATCATGTGGTTCACGGCGATCGATCGTGTCGGCGCTGCGCGGTCCTCGCTCTACGCGAACCTGCAGCCGTTTCTCGGGGCGGTGTTCGCGTTGCTCGTCCTCTCGGAGCGCCTCGACACGCTCCAGATCGCCGGGGGATTCGTGATCGGCGCCGGGATCCTGCTCGCGCGAAGAACCGGGCCAGCGGTCGCGGGAGGAGACTAGTGACGAGGTAGCCGGACGGGGGAGCCGGCGCCGGCGGCGCGCGGCACCTCGAGCGCGAGCTGCCCTTCGCGAGCGAGCGCGAGGAGCGCGCTCACGACCGCCGGGTCGTAGCGCGTCCCGGAGTGGCGCCAGACCGTCATCAGCGCGCTCGTGGTCGACCGCCGCACGGTACGAGCGCTCGCTCGTCGTCGCGACGAGGGCATCCGAAAATCACCAGAACGGGGTACCGCTTTATCCTTCGGGCGATGCTGTCGGCAACGGACACACGCTTTTGAGCCGACGGACGCTCGTCGTCGATTTCGACGGCACGATCACGGAGGACGACCTGCTCGACACGATTGCGAGCCGGTTTGGTGACCCGACCGTCTACCAGGAAGTCGAAGACGGCCTTCACGGCGGTCACCTTTCGCTCCGCGAGGTGATTACGCGCGAGTTCGCGCCCGTGCGCCGGCCGCTCGAGGACGTCGTCCGCTGGGAGCTCGAGAACGTCCGAATCCGGCCGGGCTTCCGCGAGCTCGTCGAGTTGGCGGACGAGCGCGGCTGGCGGCTCGCGATCGTCTCGAGCGGCTTCCACGAGCTGATCGAGCCGATCCTGGAGCGCGAGGGAGTCGACGTCGAGCTTCACGCGAACCGGGTCGATGCGAGCGTCGACGGTTGGCGCGTCCGCTGGGAATACGGCGACGACTGCGGCTCGTGCGGAGAGTCGTGCAAGCGCGCGTTTGTGAAAGAGCTCGCAGGCGACCACGAGCTCGTGTACATCGGCGACGGGTACTCGGACCGTTGCGCGGCGGAGCGGGCCGACCGCGTCTTCGCGTGCCGCGGCCTTGCGTCCTACCTCGACGAGCGCGGGCTCCCGTACGACCCGTTCGACGACTTCTTCGACGTCGTGAAGCGGCTCGACGGCACCGAGTAACGATGGCGGACGACGACGTCGGCGTGCCGGGCATCGCTCCGCTCGAGACGGACGAGCGTGCAGACCCGCTCGAGCTCGACGCGGAAACGATGCGCGAGCTCGGCTACCGGATCGTCGACCTTCTCGTCGAGCGGACGACGACGCTCGAAGCGACGCGCGCGTGGCGCGGCGCCTCACGGGCCGAGATGGAGTCGAGGCTCCGCGAGCCTCCGCCCGAGCAGCCCACCGACTTCGACGAGCTCCTCCGGCGCCTCGCCGCCGACGTCCTTCCATTTGCGGGGCACCACGACCACCCGCGTTTCTTCGCGTACGTCCCGAGCTGTCCGACGTGGCCCGGGATCCTGGGCGACTTTCTCGCGAGCGGCGTCAACACGTTCCAGGGGACGTGGCTCCAATCCGCGGGGACGAGCACCGTCGAGCTGGTCGTGATCGATTGGTTCCGCCAATGGATCGGCTACCCCGGCCAGGCTTCCGGAATCCTCCTCAGCGGCGGGTCGCAGGCGAACCTGACGGCGCTCGCCTGTGCGCGCGAGACGCAGCCGGGCGGCCGAAGCGAGAACGCCGTCGTCTACCTCTCGAGCCAGGGTCATTCCTCGGTCACACGCGCGCTGCGGGTGCTCGGATTCGCATCGGAACAGGTGCGTGCGCTTCCGGTCGACGAGGGATACCGGCTGCGGCCGGACGCGCTCGCCGCTGCGATCGAGAACGACGTCCGCGCGGGGCGTCAGCCGTTCCTCGTCGTCGCGAACGCCGGTGCGACGAGCACGGGCGCCGTCGACCCGCTCGACGAGCTCGCGGCCGTGTGCGCGGAGAGCAGCGTCTGGCTCCACGTCGACGCCGCCTACGGTGGGTTTGCGGTGCTGACCGAGCGCGGGCGAGCTTTGCTCGCGGGCATCGAACAGGCGGACTCGATCACGCTCGACCCGCACAAGTGGCTGTACCAGCCCTACGAAGCCGGCTGCCTGCTCGTTCGCGAGGGGCCGCTCCTCAGCGGCGCGTTCCACATCATGCCGGACTATCTCCAGGACACTGCCGTCGGCGGCGTGGAGGTCAACTTCGCCGACCGCGGAATCCAGCTCACGCGCTCGGCGCGGGCGCTCAAGCTCTGGCTCTCGCTCCAGTATTTCGGCGTCGACGCGTTCCGTTCGGCGATCGACCGCTCGCTCGACCTCGCGCTCCACGCGGAGCGGCGGATCGACGCGTCGCCCGAGCTCGAGCTCCTTTCGCCGGCGACGCTCGGCATCGTGTGCTTCCGAAGGCATCCTGCGGGCACCGACGAGGCGGGTACGCTGGAACGGCTGAACTCCGACCTCGACCGGCGGCTCGCCGAGAGCGGGGAGGGGATGATCTCGTCGACCCGCGTCGACGGGCGGTACGCGCTCCGCCTCTGCATCCTGAACCACAGAAGCCGCGCGGAGGACGTCGAGCGCGTGCTCGCCTGGCTCGAGAGCGCTCCGATCGCGGTGCCGTAATCACGTGCTCGTCCGGCTCCCCGAGCCGTACGACTTCGAGCTCTCGACGGAGCGGTTCCGCGCGTTCGGGCGCGATCCCGTCAACGTCTGGGAGGAGGGACGCCTCTACCGCGTCCTCGGCGGCGCCGAGGTCGCGCTCGCGGCCGCGCCGAGGGGAGTTCGGGTCGAGCCGCGCGACGCCGGTCGCAAGGACGCGATTCGACGGTTCCTCGGCGCGTCGTTCGATCTCGACGGGTTCACCGCCTTCGCGCGCGTCTCGGATCCCGTCCTAGCGCGGATCGTCGCCGGGCTGCCGGGCCTGAGGCCGCTCCTCATCCCGGACCCGTTCGAGATGCTCGTCGGCTCGATTACCGCGCAGCAGGTCTCGCTCTACGCGGCCGGCGCGATTCGCGCACGACTCGTCGAGCGGTACGGGCGGCGCGCGGACCGTGCGTATGCGTTCCCTCGTCCGGAGGACGTCGCGCGCGCCTCTCCCGAGGACCTGACCGCCCTCGGGTTCTCGCGGCGCAAGGCGGAATACACGCTCGCGCTGGCGCGGTCCGACCTCGACCTCGCTGCGCTCGCCGTGCGTCCCGACGAGGACGTGAAGCGGACGCTGACTGCACTCCCCGGTCTCGGCGAGTGGACGGCCGACTGGTTTCTGGCCCGCCACCTCGGTCGCCCAGACGCATGGCCGGCCGGGGATGTCGGCCTCCGCAAGGCGGTCGCTGCCTTCTATTTAGTCGGCCGTGCGGCTTCGGCGAACGAGGTGCGCGCGTTCGGGGAGCGCTTCTCACCGTTCCGGAACCTCGCCGCCCAGTACCTCCTCGTCGCCCTTAGGGTTTTGCGGACATGACCTACCGAGCTCACGTCGACGAGCCTCCGACCGAGGAGACGCTGCGCCGCCTCGTCGCCGCGGCGAAAGAAGAAGGAGCCGAGGAGATCGTCGTCGGGACAACGCACGAAGCGGGCGACGCCTGGATCCGCGCCGGCTTTACAGAGCTCTCCCGCGTCCTCGTCGCGCCGCGGGAGGGGATCGAGCGCCATCTCGGCACGCAGCGGCAGGCATCGTTCGGCTCGATCCACGTCCAGAGCGACGATCTCGAGGCGGTCGTGCGGGCGGTGCGGCAGTTCGTCCCGCGTCTTCCCGGCGGCTCCCGCGGCTCCGTCGTCCTCCCGCCGCG
>JALZEM010000158.1 GCA_030862005.1 Actinomycetota bacterium
CCTCGCGGAACTTTTCCCAGTGGCCGGACGTGCGCCAGAGCTCGTTGTCGAAGACGAGGGGCGTCTTGATCTCTTCGTAACCGCGGCGGAGGTTCTCGCGGCGTCGGAGATCCTCGAGCGCGTTCCAGACGACCATTCCGCGCGGGTGCCAGAACGGCATGCCGGGCGCGAGCTCGGAGAAGTGGAAGAGGTCGAGCTCCTTTCCGAGGCGGCGGTGGTCGCGGCGCTTCGCCTCCTCGAGCCGGTGCAGGTACTCCTCGAGGTCCTTCGGGTCGTAGAACGCCGTCCCGTAGACGCGCGTGAGCTGCGGCCTCGTCTCGTCGCCGCGCCAGTACGCGCCCGCGAGCGAGAGCAGCTTGACGGCCTTGATCGGCCGCGAGTTCTGCAGATGCGGGCCGCGGCAGAGGTCGACGAAGTCACCCTGCTTGTAGAACGAGATCTCGCCGTCGGCCGTCTCGACGAGCTCGACCTTGTACGGCTCTCCCTCCTCCTCGAAGTACCGACGCGCGTCGTCGCGCTCGACCTCCCACCGCTCCCACTCGCGCCCCTCGGCGAGCTCGTGGCGGATCTCCTCCTCGAGCCGCTCGAGCGCCTCCTCCCCGACCGGCTCCGGGAACTCGAAGTCGTAGTAGAACCCGTTCTCGATCGGGGGCCCGATCGCGACCTTCGTGCCGGGGTAGAGGCGGCGGGCTGCCTCCGCGAGCAGGTGCGCGGCGGAGTGGCGAAGAACCCAGAGCGCATCCGGGTCCGCGCTGTCGCGCGTCGTCAGGATCTGGATCTGCTGCCCGTCCACGAGTGGCATTCGCAGGTCCTGGACCCGCCCGTTCGTGCGGACGAGGACCGCCTGCTCTGCGAGCTTCGGCCCGATCGCATGGGCAGCATCGATGCCCCTCGCGCCGTCGGGAAGTTCGAGCTCCGAGCTATCGGGAAGGATGACGCGCATGGAAACAGAGGATAGACGCGACCTTCCGGAACAAGAGCCGGAGGCCACCGACGAAGGATCGCCGGTTCCGGATCCCGAGCGCGAGGCGGGCGGCGACGCCGAGGACGTTCCCGACGCGGATTAGACGGGGTGGCAGCGGCGGTCAGCGCGGCCGGGGGCGTCGTGTCGCGGCGGGGCCGCGAAGGGCAGGTCGAGGTGCTCCTCATCCACCGCCCGCGCTACAACGACTGGGGGTTTCCGAAGGGGAAGACGGACGAGGGCGAGAGCGAGGAGGAGTGCGCGCTTCGCGAGGTGGAGGAGGAGGTCGGCCTCCGGTGCACGCTCGAGCGCGAGCTCGGAACCGTGCGGTACATCGACGCGCGCGGCCGGCCGAAGACGGTCCGCTACTGGGCGATGCGACCCACGGCCGGGACGGCGGCGCCCGGAGACGGTGTCGACGAGATCCGCTGGCTCCCGGCCGACGAGGCGGCTCTCCTCCTGACGCACGAGCGGGATCGCGAGGTGCTCGCCGCGCTCGACCCTGCGTCCGCACCGGGAAGCGCGAGCGCTCCATAGCGCCGGCGAACGTCGGTTTCCGGGTCCCCTCCATGTCTCGCCGGCCATCCTGAGGCCGCGGCCCCGGAACGCGACTCTTTACGACGCGGCGGGACCCGGGTTCGCGTCGCGGGGAGCTCGGGGGATCTGCGCGTCTCCGAACGGCCGCCGTAGGCACGTGATCCGTCGTGACGCGTCCCGAACCAGCCCCCGCCCGGCGGGCGACCACGGGCCGACCAGCGGGCCGCTGGCGACGCGGAGTGCGGTCCTACACGCTCGGGCCGCTCCCGAGCGTCTTCGAGTTGTCGCCGAGCCGCTGCTCGAACGGCCCGTAGATCGCGTACGTCGTCGCGAGAGCCTGCGGCGGAAGCCTGTCCTGCGCGCCGCGCCGTCCGAACCGGTTGACGTAGAGCGTCTGCTGGTCGGGGTCGAAGCACGCGCCCGCAAGTTCGGATGTACCGGCGAGCAGTTCCGCGAAGTCGTAAATCTCACCCTCCTGCGTGACTCCGCGGATGAACTGAGTCCCTGGGCTGTCCTCGCACAGGAGGACGTCGCCCGTCTGCGGAACGATCACGATGTTGTCGGGATTCTCGAGCGAGAGCGCACTGGAGGACTCATAAATCAGCGTGATGGTCTCGCGGCCGGGGTCGTGCTCCCAGACCTGGCCAAGATTCATCGCCCCGCCCTCGGTGCAGTCGAAGTAGATCTTGGAGTCGCCGACGCCGGTCCACATGCCCTCCTGGCGGTCGAAGAACGCGGCTCCCTTGTCCTGCGCCTGCACGCGGGTCGGCGTGAAACCGGGGACGCGGTCGCGGCGGCGGTTCGTGTCGTCATCGTGGTCGGGCTCGTCGACCGTGACCCATTCGACGTCGTAGGGGACACCGACGGCGCGGCCCGTATCCATGTTCGCGTGGAACTCGCTCTTCAGCTTGAGCGCCTGGAGAATGCCCGTCGTCTCGGCGAGATTGCCGCTTTGGCCGACACGGTCGTCGGGGATGTAGCGGTAGAAACACGAGCCGAGGAGCGGCTTCCGGTCCGCAATCGGCGGAGGAACGTCTGGGACGATCCGCTCGTCCTCGGTCTCGTACAGGATCCCCGCCCGCCATGCCGTCGCCTCATGGTGGAAGCGACCGGCGGCGAGGATCGGGACGGCCTTTACCGGCCCGTCCGAGAGTGCGTCGATCTCGAAGTTGTAGCCGTGCTTCTTGCCAGAAGCGCCTCGGTTCACGACCTCCTCACACGCGATCCACTTCTTGAAAGGGAGGACGCCGCCCGCACAGTTCGTGTCCGTTCCGCCGAGGATGTTGAAGCTGTCGACGACGTCATAGGAGTAGATCGGTTGGTTTGCCGCCGGATCCATGCCGACCTTGTTCCGCCTCACCACGACCTTGGAGTCGCCTGCGTTGTAGGAGACGTCCTCGTCGTACCGGAACTCCGGTGCGACGACGACGGGAACCTCACCGGCCTGGCGCCGGTTCTCATGGTTGCGGATCAGGATCGTCGTGTGCGGTTCGCCAGGGTTCGGGAACGCGCCCATCCCATCCATCAGGCCCGGGACGAGCGTCCCGTCGCGCTGCACCTCGAATTGCCTCTGGACGACGTCGTAGTTGAATTCGACTGGAAGCGCGAGCTCGCCTTTCGGCGCGAGCGGGCCGTAGCCCGTTGTGGTCGGGCGATGCGACCCGTACGCTTCGCGGGCAGCCAAGGACTGGAACGCGCCCATCGACGCGAGCCCGCCAGTGAAAACAGCGGCGCGGTGCAGAAACGCCCGTCTATCCAACATCTCGGTCATGCCGGCCATCCTCTCCCAGGGGTCCGCGCACAAGTATTTGTGTTTCCGCGCACAAGTATTTGTGATTTCGCGCACGAAATCAATGACAAAGTGAAACGCCTTTGCCGGTCTTCAGACGCCGCGCGGTGAGCGATCGTCGAGCGCGACGCGCATCAGGTCCCGGATCGAGAGGATGCCCACGACCTCGCCGCTGTCCACGACCGGGAGGTGGCGAAACCCGCCGTGGATCATGAGCGCCGCCGCGTGGTCGGTCGAGTCTTCGCTCTCGACCGTCTCGGGATGGCGCGTCATCCACTCCGAGACCGGAACGTCCTCGCGAAACCCCGCGGCGACCGCGTTCATGATGTCGCGCTCCGTCAGGATCCCGCTCAGCCGATCGCCGTCGAGCACGACGACCGCGCCGACGCCGCGAGAGGCCATCTTGCGCGCCGCTTCCGCAAGCGTTCGCGTGGGCTCGACCGTCAGCAGGTTGCGCGTCATGTGATTCGCGACGATCGGCACGCCGCGGGGATGTTAACCCAGCTCCACGGCAAGCCCGCGGACGTGCGCCTCGACGTCGTCTCGAATGCGGCGGACCTCGTCGACCGATCGCCCGGCCGGGTCAGGCAGATCCCAGTCGACGTATCGCTTCCCCGGGATGTACGGACACTCGTCTCCGCAGCCCATCGTCACCACGACGTCGGCCCACTCGGCGTCGCTTTGCTCGAGACGGCGCGGCACCCGCTCGGACACGTCGACGCCGAGCTCCGTCATCGCCTCG
>JALZEM010000186.1 GCA_030862005.1 Actinomycetota bacterium
GCCGAGGCGCTTGAATACGCACATTCGAAAGACCTCGATCTCGTCGAGGTGGCGCCCAACGCCGATCCGCCGGTCTGCCGGATCATGGATTACGGCAAGTACCGGTACGAGCAGGAGCAGAAGGCGAAGACGGCGCGGAAGCACCAGTCACAGATCCACGTCAAAGAGATCAAGTTGCGACCGAAGATCGGAAACCACGACTACCAGACCAAGAAGGGCCACGTGATTCGCTTCCTCAAGGATCGCGCGAAGGTGAAGGTCACGATCATGTTCCGGGGCCGTGAGGTCACACATCCGGAGCGCGGCCGCGACCTCCTCATGCGCCTCGCGGAGGACGTCAAGGAGCTAGGCCAGATCGAGACGCAACCGGCGCTGGACGGGCGCAACATGGTCATGGTCCTGGCCCCGAACAAGAACGTCGCGCCGCAGGTCGAGGTTGTCCACAGTGCCTGAAATCGGCTCCTCCCGAAATGAAGCACTGAGCCGCCGGGCCCGCGCTGGGCGGCGCGCTGATGCGTCCTCGGTCGAGCCCGTAGCCTCCGGCTACGAACCCGACGCTGCGTCCTTCCATCGCACCACCCATCACGACCCCGGCGACGAGTCGTTCATTCCGGAATGAGCCCTAAGCAAAAGACGAATAGCGCCGCGAAAAAGCGCTTCAAGGTCACGGGCGCCGGGAAGCTCCTGCGGCGTCATGCGATGAAGAGCCACAACCTGGAGAAGAAGAGCGCGAAGCGCCGCCGCGCGTTCAGCCGCGACCAGTCGGTCGACGGGTCGGACGCGCGCGAGGTCCGTCGGCTGCTCGGCCGCTAGGGGAAGAGGAATGCCGAGGGTCAAGCGATCGGTCCACGCGCGCAAGAAGCGCCGCAAGGTGCTCGGCGAGGCGAGGGGGTACTTCGGCCAGGGCCACGTCTCCTATCGCAAGGCGAAGGAGCAGATCATCAAGGCGGACGTCTCCGCCTATCGCGACCGCAAGCGGCGCAAGCGGGTCTTCCGCCGGCTCTGGATCCTTCGCATCAACGCGGCCGCGCGACGCGAGGGTCTCTCGTACAACCAGTTCGTCTCGGGTCTCCGCAAGGCGGAGATAGGGCTCGACCGCAAGGTTCTCGCCGACCTCGCCGTCAACGATCCGGCCGCCTTCTCGCAGATCGCCGCCAGGGCCAAAGCAGCCCTAGAGGTGTAGGGCGGGCCGTTGCCCCGCCCGCTCGTTCAGCGACCGCAGGCTGAACGCCGCCCCGAGATCTTTCGGCGCCAGGCCCGTCACTTCGAGGAGCTGGGCTCGCCGCTCTACGCGCGCCTCGCGGAGCGCTGCATCGACGAGCCGTTCCTCGAAGAGCTCGTTTCGAGGTGGAAGTGGCACACACCGCTCCAGCTCTTCGGCGGCATCCATTACCTCGTGCTGGCCGGCGAGGCGCCGGACGCCCTTTCAGGCGATTGGGCCGATTTTCGGCTGGCGCTCGAGGAGCACGCCGATTTTCTTGCCCGCTTCGTTGCCGAGCAGGATGTCCAGACGAACGAGGTCCAGCGCTCGTTTGCGCTCCTCCCGGCATTCCTCACCATCGCTCGGGAGGCGCGTGCGTCCACGCTCGACCTCCTCGAGCTCGGACCGGCGGCAGGCCTGAACCTTCTCTGGGACCGCTATGCGTACGAGTACGAGTGCGGCCGCTGGGGCGGTGCCTCGGCGCTCACGCTCCGGGGCGAGGAGCGCCGGCCCGTCCCGAGCGAGCTCCTCCGGACGAACGTGACGGTCCGGCGTCGGCGTGGGATCGACCTGAACCCGGTGGACGTGACGACGGAGCACGGGGCGCGACTCCTGCGCGCGTTTGTGTGGCCCGGCCGCGAGGAGCGGATCGTGCGCCTCAACAGAGCGATCCAGATTCTTCGGCGCCATCCTCCCGAGCTGATCCAGGGCGACTATCTCGAGCTCCTGCCGGGGCTTCTCTCGCAGCGCGACGAGGACGCGCTGACCGTCGTCTTCCAGACGGCCTCCACCGGCTATCTCCGCACGGCGGAACGGAGGCGATTGCGGGCGAGGATCGACGAGGCCGGCGCCGCGGGACCCCTCGCGTGGATCTCGACGCGGGCGCACGACGAACGTGACGAGCCGCGCGACGACAGCTATGAGCTCGAGGTTGCCGTGTGGCCCGGCGGCGAGCGCCGGCTCCTGCTTCGCACCGACTTCCACGCGAACTGGATCGAGTGGCACGGCTAGGCGTGCGGCGCGCTCGTAACGGTGCGGCGGTCGCGCCGTGATCACCTCGGCCGCGAACGCGCGGCTCAAGCTGGTCCGAAAGCTCGCATCCCGCCGCCAGCGCGACAAGCTCGGCCTGTTCGCGTGCGAAGGCGAAGACCTGGTGAGGGCCGCGCTCGACGCGGGGCTCGAGCCGGTCGAGGCGCTCGTCGACGCCGAGCGTCCCGCTCTCGCCGACCGTCTCCGTCGGCCGGAGCTCGTGAGCGCGGAGCTCATGGCCGAGCTCTCGATGCTCCCGCATCCTGCCCGCGTCATCGCGGTGTTTCGCCGCGCCGACCTTCCGAGCCGGACCGACGCGCCCATCGGGCTCGCGCTCTGGCACGTCGCCGACCCGGGGAACCTCGGCACGCTCATCCGGTCTGCGGACGCGCTCGGCCCGGCGTACGTCGCCCTCTCGGCGGGCTGCGCCGACCCGACCGGCCCGAAGGCGCTCCGTGCGTCGGCGGGCGCGATCTTCCGCGTCCCTCTCGCGCGTTTCGACGACGCGCCGCAACCGCTCGTAGCCCTCGTGCCGCGCGCCTCCCGCGCGCTCTGGGAATTGGAGCTCGGCGAGAGAACGACGTTCGTCCTCGGCGCGGAGCGCGAAGGTCTTCCGCGCGAGATCGTCCGCCGCTGCGACGAGACGGTTTCGATCCCGCTCGCGGCCGAGGCCGACTCGCTCAACGTGGCCATGGCGGGGACGATCGCGCTCTACGAGGCGAGGCGGCGGTGACCCGGCGCGATGTCTGCGCGTGGATCGACGCGTATGGCCGCGCGTGGCGTGGACGCGACCCGGACGCTGCGGCCGGTCTCTTCAGCGATGATGCGACGTACCACTCGCATCCGTTCCGCGAGCCGCACGTCGGCCGCGACGGGATCCGCCGGTACTGGGAGCTGGCGACCGCCTCACAGGAAGATCTCGATCTCAGCTTCGGTGAACCTGTCGTGGAGGACGATCGAGCCGCGGTCGAGTGGTGGGCGAGGATGCGCGACGACGGCGAAGAGATCACGCTTCCGGGCATCCTCGTCCTCCGCTTCGCAGCCGACGGGCGCTGCGAGGAGCTCCGCGAGTGCTGGCACGTCGAGCCCGGCCGGCACGAGCCGCCCGACGGCTGGGGCCGCTAGGGCACAGGCGCCGCCGCGGCACGCCGCCCGGGGTTGCCAAGGAACAGTCTGTTACGTGGGTGGCCGGCCGGAATCGTGGCGGAACCGCGCCGCGCTACGCCGGGCGGCGCGTGACCCAGACCGTGTCCTCGCCCCCCGCGTACGGTCTGCGATCGAACCAGCCGTAGCACTCGACGATCCCGAAGCCCGCCCGCTCGAGGAGCTCGCGCCACCGGTCGGGCTCGAGCCACGCGAGGCGCATCGTCGTCTCGCCGTCGTTTCCGCGCACCGACAGCGTCAGGACGCGCTCGGTCTCGTCCCAGTCTGCGCGTTCCCAGATCCCGGGCTCCCGCTCGAGCCAGCGGCGGTTCGTCTCTTCGATGTCGGCCCGGCTCGGCGCGAAGACGTCGAACACGAATCGACCGCCGGGCCGGAGAAGCTTCCTCGCTGCCCGGAGCGCGCGCAGGCGTGCGGCGTCGCTCTCGAGATGGAGGAGCGCACGAAAGGGCGACATGACGAGCTCGACGCGCTCGTGTACGGGCGGCTTCGTCAGGTCACCGCGCCGAAGGTCCAGCAGATCCTCGACGCCGGCCGTCCGCGCGCGGCGGCGGCACACGTCGAGCATGCCCTGCGACGCGTCGACGCCGATCACGCGGACGCCCGCCTTCGCGACCGGAACGGCGATGCGCCCGGTTCCGACGCCGAGCTCGACGACGGGGCCGTCCGATTCAAGCGCGAGGTCGACGTAGAAGCCGACGTCCTCCGTGACGCTCCTGCTCCATGCGTCGTACAGCGTTGCGATCGCGTCGTAAGAGGACATCGAGGCCGATGATACGCTCGCGCAGTGGACGCTCAGGCGCTCGAAAACGAGGCGCAAAGCGCAATTGCGAGCGCTTCCACGCGTGAAGAGCTCGACGATGCGCGTGTCCGCTTCCTGGGTCGGAAGAGCGAGCTGAAGCAAGCGCTCCGCGCCGTCCGCGACCGCGAGACGGGGATGACGCTGAACGCGGTTCGGGAGCGCCTCGAGGCCGCGGTCGCGCAGCGCGAAGCGGAGCTCGAGCGAGCGGAGCTCGAGCGGACGCTGCGAGAAGACGCCGTGGACGTGACGCTTCCCGGCGACGCTCCACGGCGGGGCCGTCTTCACCTGATCACCCAGATTCGCCGCGAGGTCGAGGACGTCTTCCTCGGCCTCGGTTACGAGGTGGTCGACGGGCGGGAGGTGGAGTCGACCCATTACAACTTTGAGGGCCTCAACTTCGACTTCGGCCACCCCGCGCGATCGCCGCACCACTCGCTCTTCTTGAACGGCGACGTGCTCCTGCGCACGGAGA
>JALZEM010000196.1 GCA_030862005.1 Actinomycetota bacterium
CGGGGCGTGTAACCGAGGCACATCGCGCGCTCGTGCGGTGCCTCGACAAGGCTGCCGCGCGCGGCGCGATCCACCCGAACAAGGCGTCCCGCAAGAAAGCGCAAGCGGCTCGCCTCCTCGACCACTCGTAGAGTCGCCGTTGCCGTCGCGGCCCTTCCGTGACGGATGTTTCAGGCCAGCGCTCGTCGCTCTAATGGTGAAAATCGTGCCGGCGGAAGCTCCTCGCGAAGACACGGCGAGGTGCGCCTTCCGGCGGAAGGCCGCTGATCAGAGACGAGCAAGGGCAGGTCGATCGACCAGCCGCGGCTAACGGCGTCCGACGATGTCGCGATCGGAAGGGAGCCCGGAGCCGTTCACTGATCGAATCACGAAACGCTCGCAGGCGCTCACGCTTCGACCCGCTCGCGGGCCTGCGTGACATCAGCGAGCGCCCGTTCGAGCTCGAGCTCGGCCGCGAGTCGGCTCGCCCCCTTGAGCGCAGCGTCGAGCGCAGCGAGGCGGACGACGGCGTCGTCCAGCTCTTCGCGCGTGTAGTTCTTCGCATGGGCAAGCGCCTTCCGGGCGGGAAAATCCTTCATGCGCAGTCGCTTTGCGACCTCCGCCGAACCGACCCCTTCGGCCGCGAGCGTCTGCGCGGCGCGTACACGCCCGACGTACGAGGCGAGTGCGGCGGCGATCACGAACGGCTCCTTCGTCCGCCGCTCGAGAAGCGACTCGCACGCGGCGAGCACACCGGCGAGATCGCGGTTGCCCCACGCGTCCGTGAGCGCCCAGACGAACGTCTCGCTCGTCGGCACGGCCAGGCTCTCGACCTCGCGTCGGCCGACCGAATCCGCGCCCGCCCACGTCGCCAGCTTGTCCGCCTCCGTCGCAAGGGCGGTCACGTCGTCGCCGACGACCTCGACGAGGGCCCGCGCCGCGTCCGCGTCCGCAGCTACACCGAGGCGCTCGAGCTCGGACCGGACCCACACAGAAGGATCTCTCGGCTTTGGCACCTCGTACGTCAGAACCTGGCCGGCCTTCGCGCACGCGTCCACGAGCGCGCGTGCCTTCACCGGAGCGTCGGCGACGAGCGCGAGGACGCTGCCGTGGGCCGGATCGGCTAGGTACGCCGCAACGGCGGTCGCATCTTCGGCCCGCCACCGGTCGACACCCTCGACCACGACGAGGTGCCCGCCGTCCTCACCGAACAGGCCCAGCGAGTTGCATGCGGCGGCGGCGTCCTCTCCGGTCGACGCATCCGCGGAGAGAAGCTCCACGGATTCAGCCGGGAAGCGCGCCCGCAGGCGCGCGACCGCGCGACGGATCTTCGGCCGGTCGCTGCCGCTAAGCAGGTACACGGGTTCGAGCTCGTCGGCGGACATCCCGGCAGGATAGTCAGCGCTCCTCCTCGACCCGGATGCGCGAGCCATCGGATTCGAGCACGATTCGGCCGTCCTCGTCCGTTCGGTAGACCTCGAGCCCCGCGACGCGCTCGAGGGCCGCGAGCGTGGTCGGTGCCGGGTGCCCGTAGTCGTTGTGCGCACCGACGGAGACGACGGCGATCTCTGGATCGAGGACCTCGAGTAGCTCTGGGAGGCCCTCGTCCGCCGAGCCGTGATGGGCGATCTTGAGGATCTCGACGCGCGACGCCGCGAGCGGGAGCGTGACGTTCGATTCCGCATCGGCAGGAAGGAGGACGTCCAGCTCCCCGTACGAGGCGAGGAGGACGGTGGCGAAGTCGTTCGGGTCCTCTGTGGCCCGGCCGGCCGTCTCGGGCCACAGGACCCGGAGGACGAGCTTCCCAAGCCGGTACGTCATACCCGCCCGTGCGACGGCAGTCTCGATGCCGCGGCGGCGCGCCTCGGCGATCACGCGTTCCCCGAAAGGGTTTTCGTGCGCGAGGTCTGGGTCGAGGACGAGACCGATGTCGAGTGCGTCGACGACATCGCGTGCTCCGCCGATGTTGTCGCGCGACGGGTGCGTCAGCACGAGAAGCTCGAGCCGGCGGATGCCGCGCGCCTTCAGCTGATCCGCGACGCGCGCCTCGGGCGGCCCCTCGTCGACGAGGACGGCTCCCTCGCGAACCTCGAGAAGCGTCGCGTCGCCCTGTCCCACATCGAGGAACGTGATGCGGAGACCGCTCGGCGGTCCGGCTCCGGCGTCGGCTCCCGGTCCCCAAGCTTGCCATCCAAGCGCCGCCGTCGCGGTCATCGCCGCCAGCGCGACGAGACGCGGACCGCGGCGCACCCGTACGCGCAGGCCGGTCGCGACGACGAGACCCGCGCCCACCAACCCGGCAACCGCCCCGACGGACGTGATCTGGGCATGCGGGAGCCCAGCCACCAGCCGGGCGCACCACGCAAGGTACGCCGCGAGCCATCCGTTCAGCCAGCCGAGCGCAAGCGCGGCCGTGGGCAGGACCGGCTCGAGTGCCGCCGCCGTGAGAGCCATTCCGAGCAGGGGCGCGACGACGGGCGCGGCGAGCGCGTTCGCGAGGACGGAGAACATGGGGACCGCACCGAAGTGGAGCCAGACGATCGGGGCGGTCGCGATCCCGCAGACCACGGAGACGGCGAGAACCGTGGCAAGACGCGCCGGAAGCGGGTAACCCTCGAGTCGACGCTCCACCCGTCCGACGGCGACGAAGATCGCAGCCACCGCCGCGAAGGAGAGTTGGAACCCGGGCTCGAGCGCGCTGTGCGGGTTGACTGCGAGGAGAACGGCCGCGCCGACCAACAGGAAGTACCAGCGGTCGAGCGGCCGCGCCGCGAGCCAAGCGAGCGATGTGAGTCCGCCGGCGATTCCAGCGCGGATCACGGAAGGCTGCCAACCGACGGCGAGGACGTACCCGACAATTCCGACGAGCGCGCACAGCTGGCCCGCCCAGCGCGGGACCCCGACGATCCATGCGAGGAGAAGCGCGCCGATCACGACGTACGCGACGTTCTGGCCCGAGACAGCGAGGAGGTGATAGAGGCCGGATGCCCGGAAGTCGGCGCGAAGGCCGGGAGCGAGCCCTTCGTCTTCGCCGAGGACGACGCCGGCTATGAGCGCGCGTCGTTCTCCCTTGACCCCGGGCGCGATCGAGTCCGCGAGCGTCCGCCTCAGTGCATCCGCGACGCCGGGAAGGCCGCCGCGCCGCCCTACGATCCGAAATTCCGAAGCGCGGAGGACGACGTGAACGCCTTGCCGCTCAAGGTATTCGGCCTCGTCGAACGAGCTGCCGGCGTCCCGTGGCCGTGGCCGGACGACCTTCACGACCACCTCGAGGACGGCTCCCTGAGGTGGAGCGCGCTCCGGCGGAAGGTCCAGGCGCGCGCGCTCATCGACGCCGAAGCCGCCGAAGCGGCGTACGCGCACCGGGACTCGAACGGCGAACTCGCTCCGGCGCGGAGGGCCGGTCACCTCCGCGCGCACGAGCGCGGCCTCGCCGACGTTCTCGGCGAGAACGCTCGCGTACAGGATCTCGAGCCGGACGCTTCCCCACCACCAACCGGCCGCACCCAGCGCGACGGCGAGCACGAGTGCGCGCCTCGCCTGGACGAACGGCGCGGCGAGAGCGACCGCGCCCGCGGCGGCGGCGAGAATGGGTGTCGCGACTCGAACGCCAAGCGCGCCGCAGAGGCCAAGGCAGAGCGCGCCGACGACGAGATGCGGTGCGGGGATCCGGTCGCCGCG
>JALZEM010000251.1 GCA_030862005.1 Actinomycetota bacterium
GGAGGTCGAGGAGGACGTTCCCGTCGACCCCGCGCCCCTCGTCGATCTCGGTCTGCTCCGCACGGGAGATGACGTCGCGGCTCGCGAGCTCCATCGCGTTCGGCGCGTAGTCCTTCAGAAACCGCTCACCGTCGGAGTTCAGGAGGTATGCGCCTTCGCCGCGGCAGCCCTCCGTGATGAGGACACCCGTCGGCGAGAGCGTCGTCGGGTGGAATTGCATCATCTCCATGTCCGTGAGAGGGACGCCCACCCTGAGCGCCATCGCCATCCCGTCTCCCGTGCACGAATACGCGTTGGTCGTCCCGGTGTAGAGGCGGCCGGCGCCGCCCGTGGCGAGGATCACGGTCTTCGCGCCGATCGTCTTCAGGCCGCCGTTCACGATGTCCCAGGCGATCACACCCTGACAGCGGCCGTCGTCCTCGACGAGCTTCCAGGCGAACCACTCCTCATAGGCTGGGATCTCGCGCTTCATCACCTGCTCGTAGAGGACGTGGACGAGGACGTGGCCCGTAATGTCGGCCGCATACGCCGTCCTCGGCTCGCCGGCGGCGCCGAACGGCCGCTGCGCAATTCGGCCGTCCTCCGTGCGCGAGAAGACGGCGCCCCAGTGCTCGAGCTGGTAGACGTCGGCAGGCGCCTCCTGGCAGAGCACCTCGATCGCGTCCTGATCGCCGAGATAGTCCGAGCCCTTGACAGTGTCGAACGCGTGCTTCTCGGGGTCGTCCTCCGACGCGTTCCCGAGCGCCGCGTTGATCCCGCCCTCGGCAGCGCCCGAGTGCGAGCGGACGGGATGAATCTTCGAGAGAAGCGCGACGTCGGCTCCTGCGTCGAACGCCTCGATGGCCGCGCGCATGCCTGCGCAGCCGGCGCCCACAACAAGGACGTCGTGCTGGGCCTCCACCGCGAAGAACGCTATACGAAAGGCAGCGCGACTCGACTCGTATCCCGGAACACGAGCGGGGGGCGCCTACGCGCGAGGACCCGCCTTCGCGACGTCCGAATCCGCGTCGGCGAACTTCGTGAAGTTCTCCCGGAACTTCTCTGCGAGGTAGCGCGCTTTCTCGTCGTATGCCTCAGGGTCTCGCCACGTCGAGCGCGGGTCGAGGAGAGCCGCGTCGACGCCGGGCGCCGCGACCGGCACGTCGAAGCCGAAGACCGCGTCGTGGCGGTAGCCGACGTGATCGAGCGCGCCCGACAACGCCGCGTGCAGCATCGCGCGCGTCGCCGCGATCGGCATCCGGCGGCCCTCTCCGTATGGGCCGCCCACCCAGCCGGTGTTCACGAGCCACACGGTAGCCTTGTGCTCCTCGAGCTTCTCGCCCAGCATGCGGGCGTAGACCGTCGGCTCCTGCGGCAGGAACGGCGCGCCGAAGCAAGCCGAGAAGGTCGGCTGCGGCTCGGTCACGCCGACCTCCGTGCCGGCGAGCTTCGACGTAAACCCGGTCAAGAAATAGAACATCGCCTGCTCGCGCGTCAGGCGCGCGATCGGCGGAAAGATCCCGAACGCGTCGGCGGTGAGAAAGACGACGGCGTTCGGATGTCCGGCGCGCTTGGTGGGGAGCGCGTTCGCGATCTGCTCGAGCTTGTACGCCGCGCGCGTGTTCTCGGTCTTGGAGTGGTCGTTGAGATCGAACACGCCACGCTCGTCGACGATGACGTTCTCGAGCACCGTCCCGAACGAGTGCGTGGCGCGGAAGATCTCCGGCTCGGCCTCGGCCGACAGCCGGATCACCTTCGCGTAGCAACCTCCTTCGATGTTGAAGACGCCGTCGTCGCTCCACCCGTGCTCGTCGTCGCCGATGAGGTGGCGCTCGGGATCGGCCGAGAGGGTCGTCTTCCCGGTTCCGGAGAGACCGAAGAAGATCGCGACGCGCCCGTCGTCATCGACGTTCGCCGAGCAGTGCATCGGGAAGACGCCGTCGAGCGGCAGACGGTCGTTCATGAGCGTGAAGATCGACTTCTTGATCTCGCCGGCGTATCCCGTCCCTCCGATCAGGACCTCGGCGCGCGTCGGGTGAAGGACGACGAACGTGGAGCTCCGCGTTCCGTCCTCCTCTGGGTCGGCCTCGAGGGCGGGAGCGTGGAGGACGAGCGCCTGCGGCTCGTGCTCGTCGAGCTCGTCCTCCGTCGGCGCGATGAAGAGCGTCTTGGCGAAGAGGGCGTGCCACGGCGAGTCGGTGATGACGCGAAGGCCGAGCCGGTGCGCCGGATCGGCCCCGGCGAACGCGTCGACGACGTAGACGTCGCTGTCGCCGAGGTGTCCGATCAGCTTCACACGGAGCCCGTCGAAGCTTTCTTCCTCCAGCGGACGGTTCACGGCTCCCCAGCCGATCCGCTCCTCGGAACCGGGCTCACGGACGACGAAGCGATCGTTCGGGGACCGGCCGGTGTGGCGCCCGGTGTCGACGACGAGCGGACCGCCCTCGCCGAGGCGCGCCTCCCCACGCTCGAGCGCGTGCGTGTACAGGAGCGCGGCCGTGGGGTTCCAGAAGACGCGCCCGCGCGGGTCGAGCCCGTGCGTTTCGAGTCCTCCTGATGTCGTCGTTACGGCGATCTCTTCCTCCTACCACGCGCGCCTAGCCGAAAACTGCGTTGCATATCGTAAGCGGTCACGGGCGAACGCCGCGTGACACCGTTTATGGACGCACCCTGCGTCCGCACGGTCTCCTCGGCCATCGATGACTATGCGCGCGACTTCGTCCGCGTATCCACGCGGCGGGGCGGCACCTCCGTCTCGAAAGACGCTTCACGCGCGTGCAACACCGACGGCTCGGCGCCGGCGTCGAACCCGACAGCGAGGACGACGTCCGCGCGCGCCGGGCCGAGAGGAACAGCCCGCTGCCATTCGGCCGCACCCCGCCGAACCCGGAAGCCGCGCAGCCCGGCCGCCTCGAAGAGCCCGAGCTCATGGCGGGCGAGCTCGCCGGGCTCCGCGGGCTCGAGCGCCCGGAAGCGGACCGAGACGCCGAGGCCGGGCGCTTCGATCGCATCGCTTCGAACGGCGATTCGGGCGGGCCGGTACGGCGCGCCGAAAACGATCCCGACCATGCCGACCGGCGTGACGTGCGCGCGCAGGAAGAAGACGGCGGGTTCGTTTCCGAACGTGACGTAGGTCCGGACGTTGAGTTGCGAGAATGGGGGGACGCGAGACCAGCCGAGCTGCCCGCCGTCGTACGCGAGCGCGACGAGGGAGACGAGGTAGTCCCCGGCGACCGTCGCCGGCTCGAGTCCGACGGGCAGAACCCGCGCGACGCTCTCCCGGTCTGTCTTCCAGCTCACGAGGACGAGATCGCGCACATGAAGGGCGAGCCGCACGCGGCCACGTTACGCACCTCTCCCGCGCGAGACGGGAGACAATCGCGTCTCGGGAGCGCCTCCCGGCAGGAAGAGAGCAGACGAAGCGGAAAAGCCCTGCGTGGACACGCCCGCCGCGATCGAGCGCTACCTCGAGAGCCCGGCGCTGTCAGATTCCACGCGCCGCGCCTATCGCGGCGACCTCGAGGAGTTCGCGCGGTGGCTCAGCGGCCGCAGGATCAGCCTCGACCGCTTCGACGCACGCGCATTCGCCCAGTACGCGGCCGACCTGGGAGCCGACCGCCCTGGGCGGAACCCACGCAAGCTCGCGTCGTCGACGCTCGCGCGCAAGCTTGCCGCCGTGCGTTCGTTTCTCCGTGCGGCGGTCGGGCCGAGCCGCGTCCCGGAGCTCGCCCTCCCCGTGCGCCGCCGCCGCAGACTTCCGGACGCTCCACGGCCGGGCGAGACGGACACGCTCTTGGTCGCGCTCGAGGGCCCGGACGCGCTCGAGGTACGGAATCGTGCGCTCTTCGAGCTCATCTATTCGGCCGGCTTGCGTGCGCAGGAAACCGTCGACCTAGAGCTCGCGGACGTCGACTTCGAGCAGGAGCTCGTCCGGGTCCGTGGCAAGGGCGGAAAGGAGCGGGTTGTCCCGCTGGGCGAGGAGGCGGCCTACCGGCTGCGGCTCTACCTCGAGACGGCGCGCCCTGGGCTCGCACGCGGCGCCGAGAATCGACTGTTCCTCTCGACGCGCGGACGTCCGCTGGATACGTCGACCCTTCGCCGCCTCTTCCCGAACCCCCATCGCTTGCGGCACGCATTCGCGACTCACCTTCTCGAAGGCGGTGCCGATCTAAGGATCATCCAGGAGCTCCTCGGCCACGCCTCACTCTCAACGACGCAGATCTACAGCCATGTCGACGCGAAGCGGCTCAGGAAGGTCTATGACCACGCACACCCCCGCGCCTGACGTCGCCGTCGAGAGCTTTATCGCGCTCCTGTCCGCACAGAAGGCACCACGTACCGTTGACGCCTACCGGCGTGATCTCGCCGGATTCGCCGCGTTTCTCGGCCGGTCCCCCACCTCGGCGACGAACGACGAGGTTCAGAGCTGGCTCGCGGATCTACGCGCCGGCGGGATGGCGCCGAGCTCGATCGCCCGGAAGGCCTCGGCTGTACGGACGTTCTTCCGTCACCTCGTCCTCCTCGGGATCCGGGCCGACAACCCGGCGGCCGACGTCCCGCTGCCGCGGAAGCGCGTGCGACTCCCCCGGTCGCTCACGCCGTCGGACATCGAGCGGCTGATCACGGCGGCGGCGGGGACGAGCCCGCGAGCGCTCCGCGACCACGCGCTCGTCGAACTACTTTACGGCGCGGGCCTCCGCGTCAGCGAGGCGGTCGGCCTGGACCGTGCGAGCGTCGATCTCGAGAACCGGGTCGTGCGGTGCATCGGGAAGGGAGACAAGGAGCGGATCGTCCCGCTTGGGAAGCCGGCGGTCGAAGCGGTGCGACGGTATCTGTCGCGCGGGCGGCCCTATCTCGACCGGCGCCACCGTCCTGAGCTCTTCCTGAACGCGCAGGGCGGCGGGCTCACGCGCGCGGGTGCGTTTCTCGTCCTGCGCAGGCTCGCGGTCAAGGCGGGTCTCGACCCGACGCGCGTCCATCCCCACCTGCTGCGCCACTCGTTCGCGACCCACCTGCTCGAGGGAGGGGCCGATCTCCGAAGTGTCCAGGAGATGCTCGGCCATGCGGACCTCGGCACGACCGAGATCTATACGCACGTCTCCGAACGACGGCGCCGCGAGACGTTCTTCCGGGCCCACCCCCACGCCCGGCGCAGCACTAATCGGCAGACGGACTAGCCAGAGAGATGCCGTCGGCCGCAAGGCCCTTGCTCCGCTGGAACGCCTGGACCGCGGACCTGGTCCTGGGACCGAAGATCCCGTCCACCGCAACCCGGGTGATCGCGCGCTCGTAGGAGCTGCTGCAACGGGCGCACCGGGAACGCGCTGTCCCCGTGCTCTACCAGCGGCCACCGTGCGATCGGATCGGGGGCATGCGCGTCTCCTCTCGAACTTGCGCCGCGGCCGATGGTGCAACCTTTCGGGTTGGCCGATGGGGTCGCGGGGCTCAGCATGAGTCACGGGTGCGCCTGCGTGCCATGCCGCCACATCCGACGATTCGGAGCCCGCCGACGGCCTCGTGTCGGGACGAGCGTGAATTCTTCTTGGTGGCCGTCCCGTGCGGCATCCGATTCGAGCCGACGGCGAGGGCTAGCGCGACAGTTTGCGCTTGAGCGTCTGGTGCACGGACGCGGCCGCGGAGCGGAGCGCCTTCTCCTCCTCTCCCTCAGCGAGGTGCGCGAGCAGCGTCAGCGTGTCGCTCGCGGGCGACCCGTTCTTGAGGGA
>JALZEM010000257.1 GCA_030862005.1 Actinomycetota bacterium
GTGTCGCCCATCGGGCCGCCGGTGACGAACTTCCCCGTCGGGTTCACGAGGACGAAATCGCGCTCGTTGAAGCGCTTCTCGTCGTAGAGCTCGCGCGGGAGGATCGGGTGGAGCACGTGCTCGATCACGTCCGGCTTGATGAGCGTGTCGGCATCGAGCCCCTCCCGGTGCTGCGTCGAGACGAGGACGCGCGCGACTTCGACGGGACGCTGGCGGCCGTGCTCGTCGATCTCGTAGCGGACCGTGACCTGCGCCTTCCCGTCGGGCCGAAGATACGGCAGCACCTGCGCCTTCCGGACCTCGGACAGGCGCTTCGTGATCCGGTGCGCCAGCATGATCGGAAGCGGCATCAGCTCATCGGTGTCGGTGCAGGCGAACCCGAACATCATCCCCTGGTCGCCGGCGCCGACGCGGTCGAGCGGGTCGTCGTCACCCGGATCGTGCTGAACCTCGTACGACGCCTCGACTCCCTGCGCGATGTCGGCCGACTGCTCGTCGAGGGCGACCATCACGCCGCACGTCTCGGCGTCGAAGCCGTACTTGGCGCGGTCGTAGCCGATCTCGCCGATCTTCCGGCGGACGAGGCGTGGGATGTCGACGTACGTCCGCGTCGTGATCTCGCCCGCGACGATTACGAGGCCCGTCGTGACAAGCGTCTCGCACGCGACGCGTCCGCCCGGGTCATCCGCGAGGACCGCATCGAGAACGGAGTCCGAGATCTGGTCCGCGACCTTGTCGGGATGTCCCTCGGTTACAGACTCCGACGTGAAGAGAAACGAACGGGCCGGCACGGGCGCGAAGGGTACTGAAACGGCGTCCCCGGAGCGGCGACTACTCGACGCGGACGGCGCCCGCGACCTTCACCTCGTCGTCCGCGGAGGACCCGTAGAGGAGGAATGACTGAAGAGGCTCGAGGTTGTCGCGAATCTGCGGCGGAGGCGGCTGATCGCCGGAGGCGTCGATCAGCGCCAGCACGTAATCGACGCTGGCCTGCAGGTTCGCGTACGCGAACCCGGTCGTCTCGTCGGGAGCGTCGGCCGCTTCGAGCGCCTGCTCGTAGACCTCGTCGTCGGCGAGCTTCTCGCCGTCGGCGCGAAGCGCCGCGATCCCGGCCTCCGCCGTCGTCACGACGAGCTTTCCGTCGAAGACGGCATAGAGGAGCGAGAAGTCGCCGTCGGGGAGCGTGACCCGCTTGGCGGTGACACCGTCGACTTCCGTCTCGCTCACGTCGACGCCGCCGATGAACTGGTCCGCGCGCCCCGCGAGCCGATCGAGCGTCTCGAGCGCCTCGGTCTCATTTTCGACCTCGAGCACGAGGGAAACGGCCGGAATTTGCTCGCCCTGGCCCCCCCTGTAGACCGTGATCGCGCCCTCGTTCTCGAGGAGCGGAAGAATGTCCTCCTCGAGGGAGACGCCGAGCGCGAGCTCGAGCTGGGCAACTCCGCGATCGACGTCCTCGTTCCGCTCGCCGGCGCAGCGAAGGAAATCCCGAATCGGATCAGCGAGGTTGTTGAACGAGAAGTACGCAAGCGCGCCGGACGGAACCGCTTCGGGGAGGTCCGCCGCGTAGGTCGGAAAACCCTCCCCACCTGCCGTCGGCGCGGCCGCGTCGAAACGGACGCCTTCCTGCTCGGCGCGGACCGCGGCGCCGAATGCGCTCGCCTGGCCGCCGGGCGCGCACTCCTGCAGCTCCTCCGTCTGGACCTGGGCTTCGGTATCCGCGATCTCGCTCAGGGCGCGGACGTTCACGTAGACCTTCACAAGCGCATCGTCCGGGAGGTCGTCCATCGCCGCGTCGAACGCATCGCTGTCGCCGAGCGCGTCCTCTTCGGCGGCCTGCTGAAACCGATCGATCGCCTCCTGCGTTTCGGCGATGACGGCCCAGTCGTCGACGATCTCGTACACGGCCGGTTCATCACCCTTCTCCATTAGCGCGTCGAACTTCTCGCGATCGCGCGGCTGCGTCAGCGCGACGACGTCGGGCTCCGCCCCGCCCGTCGGGAATTCGACGATGACGATGTCGAGCTCCGGGCCGATCGCCGGCTTGATGTCGCGCTCGAAGTCGATGTCGTCCTCCTCGGCCGAGTCGAGGAAGCTTTGGACCGCGAGGTCGCCGCCGGGGAACTTCTCGAGCAGCTCCGCCGCCGTCTGCCACTGCTCCCCTTCGAAGTCGGTGTTGATCGCCGCGAAGAGGTCGGCCGACGCCGGGACGCGGTCGGCGCCTTCGGTTTCCGCACCTCCGCCACCCCCGCCACATCCGCCGGCTAAGACAAGGGCAGCCGCGCACGCGCCGATGAGCCGGACGAGCACCACGCCTTTCACTGTACTGAAGTCGCATTCAGGCGTTCGGGACCCTCGGCTTCGCGCGGAGAGGGATCGACGGCTGGGGTTCACATCCAGGGACCCTCGGCCGCCGGGGACGCTTTCCTGTCGCGGGGGCAGGCACGGCGGCTGAGGCATCCCCACAATTGCCAGGATGCGTGACCTCCGTGTTGTCGACCCGCACCCGAAGACCGCCGAGCCGGTCCCCGATTGGGCAGGTGTTCGCGTAGCCGAGGGGCACACCGTTCAGACCGGGTACGTCCCCATCCATGACGTGGTGGTCCATGCGCCGTACGGCCACCACCTGTACCCCGCAGAGGTCGAGCGCGCGTACCGCCGCCAACTCGAGCTCGGAAGCGACCAGGAGTGGCCGCCGCCGACCGGATACTGGCGCGACGACCGCAGGTTCGTCCTGACGGACGGCCGCAACCGCTACGTCGCGGCGCTCATGCTCGGAATCGAGTACATGCTCGTCGCGTGGCTGGTCGCGCCGAAGGACACCTGCGCCCGCTACCACAGCACGCACTACGACGGCGAAGGCGAACCCTGCTTCGTGTGCATCAAGTGACGCCAGGAGCCTCCTCATGCAATCCGAACGCGGCGTGCTCCTCGTCACGGCGCTTCGGCTCTCGTATTTCACCGATTGCCTGGAATGGCGTAGCTGGCGCTGCTGCTCTGGTAGCGGCAATCATCGCCAGCAGCCCGGCGCTCGCCGCCTTCGCTCTAAAACGCGTTGCTTGACTCGTCGGCGTCTGCAGTACTCGTCTGGCGATTCCGAACGGAACGACGCGACCCAGCCGCCGCAGACAGTCTGGAACAGCGAGCGCATTCGTGGATCGCGCTCGCGATGCTCGTCATCGGGGCCTACGTCGTGGTGGAGGGCGTTCGCGCGATTGTCGGCGGCTCGCATGCCGAGGAATCGGCTTTAGGCGTGATTCTCGCCACGCTCTCCCTGCTCGTCCTACCCTGGCTCGGGCGGCGGAAGCTGTTGGTCAGTGTCGCTCTCGTGAGCGGCCCCCCTCGCGGCGACGCCATCCTCACGATCGCTGCGGCCGCGCTCGCGGCGGTAACGGTGGTAGCACTCCTCGCGAACCCGACCCTCGGCTCGTGGTGGGCCGATCCTGCCGCCGCTCTCGTCATAGGGGCGGCCCTTGCGATAGAGGGGATTCGTGTTGGAGTCCGCCACCGCTTCGGATAGCCGCGTGTCCGCCCGGTTGGTCGTTGCTTCTCTCTGCGTGCTTCTGAGGTTCTGCGAAGCGCGGCTAGGAGATTGGTGAAATGGACGTGCGGCGGTAACTCGTCCGGTTTCGGCGGCCTGACATCGTCGCGCCAGCGTTCCTTCGCCAATCGAGTTGCGCACAGAACGTTGCCTCGCTTAGGCCCTCGGCGCGAACGCGCGGCCCACCGAGACAGGGCGCTCACACACCTGTCGGCCAGAAAACGGCGAGTGGCGCGTCTCGAGTGAGCGCCCGTGCGGCGCTGAGCGTCGCGACTAGCCTTCACAGTTTTGAACAGTAGTCCCGTCGTGACATCGGTCGAAGTCGGGGCCGCCGTCGAGCAAGTCCACGCCTCCGTCCTCATCCGAACCGTTTCCGTAGAGAAGATCGTCGCCGCCCCTGCCGTAGATCCGGTCGTCTCCTTGGAACCCGTAGAGGACGTTGTCGGCCCAGTTACCGATAAGAACGTCGTCGTACGGCGTTCCGTCCGCGTCCTCGACGGAGCGCACGGTGTCGTTTCCGCTCCCGAGCTCACCGCGGGCACGCACGACGCCGGTTTGGAGATTGATGTAGGCCGCGGCTTCCTGCGGCGGCGCGACGAGGTCCGACCCGGGCCCCGCCAAAAACACGTCGACGCCACGTTCCACATACATGAAGTCGTCACCGCGCTGGGTCCTATAAACATCGTTCCCGCGGCCGTCGAAGATGGCGTCTATGCCAGAGCCCCCGTAATAGACATCATGACCGCGTTCGTTGTAGATTCCGTGGAGGAACCCGGGCCCGGCGTAAACGACGTCTGCGCCCCACCCGTCTTGAAAGGTGTCACCGCCCGCGCCACCTTCGAGACGATCGTTTCCCCCATTGCCAACGAGCTCATCGGGACCGCGGCCGCCTCGCACGATGTCGGCACCGGGTCCGCCGCAGATCCAGTCACGCGAGCCAAGCCCGCTGATGGCGTCGTTGCCTTCGCCGCCGTGGATGACGTCGTACTTCGGGGTACCAACAATGACATCGTTGCCCGGCGTGCCAACGATCGTCGCTCGTTCACCCCCACACGTCGCCGCGAGCGCATTCGCCGCGCCGCTCAGGAACGTCAAGAGGCCAGCTGCAACGATCAGCATTCGCATTGAGGGACCTCTGCTTCGCGTCGGCCGACACAACCTTTCACAATCGCTGCGCGCGAACAAGGGGGCGATCCTCACACCAGCGCAACTCCAGGTGTCTGATCCACGACGTGCTGGTCCGCGAGGCGAAGGGCGAACCCTGACGGCCGCCCGAACAGGATCGTTGCCTGTTGGCGTGAGGCGCGGCGCCGTACACCTCGGCGTCCTCGGTCTCGCCGAGACGGTGGAGGGCAAAGGCGCCAAGGAGCGTCGTCTTCCCCGAGCCGCGCGGGATCAGGCAGACGAACTCGCGCACGGGGGCCGGCAGCGGCCTTCCCGACCTTCTTCTGGAACGGCTCCAGCTTGAGCTCGATCCGCTCGCAGAACGGCCCGAACCCCCGGGCGGAGGAGGAAGGCGCGAGTCGGGACCTGCCGCCGGGCCTGCCGCCGAATCCGCCTCGCGCCTTCGGTGGCGATCTTTTCACAGATACATCCACAGGGCTACGTTCGTTGTTGGGGAC
>JALZEM010000270.1 GCA_030862005.1 Actinomycetota bacterium
GTCGTGGAGTCGTCGTCGAGGTCGGAGACAGCGTGCCCGTGGACGTGGAGCCCGTTGCCGTCGAACGCGTCCTCGGGAACGTTCCGGCTGCTCTCGTCGATCTGGCGCTCTGGCTGGCGGACTACTACGGGTCGACGCCGGCGCGGGCACGCAGGAAAAACGCTCCGAAGCGTGTCGTCAGCGAGGAGATCGACGCCGAGGAACGGCCGGCGAAGCTGACTAAGGCGCAGGAGACTGCGGTCGGCCGCATCGTCGGATCGTTCGGCCGCTCGGCGCACTTCCTGCTCCACGGCGCGACGGGAAGCGGGAAGACGGAGGTGTACCTGCGTGCGTGCGAGGAGGCCCTTGCTCGTGGATACGGGGCGATCGTTCTCGTCCCTGAGATCGCGCTGACCCCGCAGGCAGCCGGCCGCTTTCGCGCCCGCTTCGGCGACCGAATCGCCGTCCTCCACTCGCGGCTGACGGAGGCGGAGCGCCGGGACGAGCGCGAGCGCATTGCGTCCGGTGAGGCGCGGGTCGTCGTCGGCGCCCGCTCGGCCGTGTTCGCCCCCGTCGCGGATCTCGGCCTCGTCTGTGTCGACGAGGAACACGACGCGTCGTACAAGCAGGAGTCCGACCCTCGGTACGACGCACGGACTGTTGCTGCCAAGCGAGCGGCGCTCGAGAACGCGGTTGCCGTCTACGGAAGCGCGACACCGCGACCGGAGAGTTGGGCGCGCCTCGAACGGCTCGAGCTCGGGGGTCGGCTCGAGCGGGCGCTTCCACCCGTGCGCGTGGTGGATCTTCGGCGCGAGCGCGGCTATCCGCTCTCGGCGCCCCTTCTCGCCGAGCTCGGCGCGATCGCCGACGAGGGCGGGAAGGCGGTCCTCCTCCTCAACCGCCGCGGCGTTACACCGGCACTCCACTGCCGCGCCTGCGGGCTCACGCCGCGGTGTGAGAACTGTGACGTCGCGCTGACGCTCCACGCGGACCGCCGCCTCCGTTGTCATCACTGCGGCTATAGCGTCCCCGCGCCTCCCCGCTGTCCGTCCTGCGGCGCCCCCGAGCTCGCGCGTCTCGGCGCGGGCACCGAGCGCCTCGAGGCCGAGCTGGCGGGACGATTTCCGGAGCTCGAGCTCCTACGGCTCGACGCGGACTCGGTCGCCAAGCCGGGTCACGTCGCCCGCGCGCTCACGCGCTTCGCCTCGGCCGACCGGGCCGTCCTGCTCGGGACGCAGATGGTCGCGAAGGGCCACCACTTCGAGGGCGTGGCGCTCGCCGCGGTGGTCGACGCGGACACCGGTCTCGGCCTCCCGGACCTCCGCGCGGAGGAGCGGACGTTTCAGCTGCTCACGCAGCTCGCGGGCCGAAGCGGACGCGATGCGCCGGGCCGCGTCCTCGTTCAGACGTTTCAGCCACATGCGCGCCCGATCGTCCTCGCCGCCCGGCACGCCGTCGAGGAGTTTCTCGAAGGCGAGCTCGAGCGACGGCGCGCCCTCGGCTATCCGCCGTTTCGCCATCTCGTCAGCGTGGTCGTGACGGGGCCGACGCCCGCCGCCCCGCTGCGCGCGCTCACAGAGCTGCGCGCGGAGCTCGAGCGTGTAGCCGACGCGGATCTGCTCGGGCCGGCTCCACTGCTCCGCCTCCGCGGCCGCCACCGCGCGCAGCTCCTCGCGAAGACTGACAATCCACGCGGCGTCGCGGGCCCAGCGGGACGGCTCCTGGCGTCGGCCGCGCGCGCGATGCGCCGCGACGACCTGGCGGCCTCGGTCGACGTCGATCCTCAAAGCGTCTAGCCGAGACGATCGACGACGTCGCTGCGCCCTAGGCGAGAGGCGGACGGCGATCTCAACACCGCCAGTCGGTTTTCAAGGCGCCTGTTTACATGCGCCCGTCTTGAGGCAAGAGGCCGCTGGTCGAGCCAGGCGCGGCGCCGCGGCCGTCACCCTCCCGGCGGGTGCCGAGCATCCGTGGGTTCCTCGCTGTAAACGGGGCGCCTCCCGCTGTCGTCGGTCGATCGTCGGTCCGCACCTAGAGGATGTAGCTGAAGCCGAAGCGCTCCTCGCTCGCACCGAGGGGCCCGGGTTGGCTCCCGCCGTCTCCATCATGGTGGCCGAGGAGCGCTAGTCCGCGTCCTCCGGAGGCAGGTAGATCCGCCGATGCCTTTCAAGCGCTCGCTGGATGTACTCGTTAGCGTCGAGGCCGTCGGTCACCGAGACCCAACCCTTTTTCCAGTCGTGGTTCCACGCGAAGGACGCTCCCTGCGGCAGGACGTACCAGAGCTCGCGGAGGAGGATCCAGAGGTCGTCGAGCGCAACGTCCACATCTGGCCCGTACTTCCGAGGATCGGGAGCGGGAAGCCCGGGCTGCGGAAGGTCGATACCGAGCATCGCAAGGCGCGTGCGCACGTCCTCGCGGCTCGTGCCGAGCTGCTCAAGTTCCGATGCCGAGTGTTCGGGCTCCCACAGGTACGCCAACAGGACGTGCTCGGCACGGACCTCGCTCTCACCGAGCCCTGCGGCAATGCCCTCAGCCATGTACGTCAGGTGCTGGCCGGCGGGGTTGTATTGCGGGCCGCCCGGGATCTCTTCCTCCCGCTGCTGTCGACGGGTGAGCTCCTCGACGGCGCTGCGGGTGATGCCGCACTCGCGCAGCGCTCGGGCCGCGACCGAGTCGCCAGCCTCCGGATGGAGAAGCGCGAGCAAGAACTCCTCGGGACCGATGACGGTAGAGCGAAGGCGTGTCGCTTCCTGCCAGGCGAGATGCGCCAAGCGGTCGAGTTCCCGTAGGTGGGCACGGTGGTTTCCCATCGCCGCGCGGAGTCCGCCGGTCCTCTCGCCTTCACTCATGCCGACGGCGCCGATACTACGTTCAGCCTGCCGTCCGGCTGGCGTTCGGGTTACACACCGCGCTCGCGCGGAATCACCGCCCTGGTGTCAACGGCAGGCACGCGCGTTATGTACGGCCCAGCGCGTCGACTCCTGCAACGCCCGAATGGTTCATTACGGCCTGTACCTCACAGTTTCCTGCGGGCGTGTCGACACGGCCAGTTCTCCGTCGGTCACGAGCGGAGTCTGCCCGTACACTGGCCGGCGTGGGCGAGGTCGAGGGTCAGGTTCGCGACGAGCAACTCGATCCAGAGCGCGAAGCGCGTCGGCGTGTCGCCCTGGCGCAGGTTCGCCAGTACCCCGATCCAGTCCTTCGAATGCCCGCCAAGGAGGTGACCGAGTTCGACGAGGTTCTGAAAAAGCTCGTCGACCGGATGGGAAACCTGATGCGCGAGGCGCGCGGGGTCGGCCTTGCGGCACCGCAGATCGGGATCCTCCAGCGCGTGCTCGTCTACCAGCCGGCGGAGGACGCTCCTGCCAACGTGCTCGTCAATCCGCGGGTCGTCGCGAGCGCTGACGAGCGCGAAAGCGCCGACGAGGGCTGCCTCTCGCTCGGAGCCGCCACCGTCGTCGTGCCGGTCGAGCGCGCGACCACTCTCGCCGTCGAGGCTGTGAGCCCGGTCGGCGAGCCGCTCCGGATCGAAGCGGCGGGGCTCGAGG
>JALZEM010000308.1 GCA_030862005.1 Actinomycetota bacterium
TTCTCGAGGTGAAGCAGGCGCTTCTCGTCGCACGGGGCGCCTGCGGGCCGTCCGCCCTGACGGCGCGCGAAGCGCTCCGTCTCGGCACGCGTGGCGGCGCGACGGTCCTCGGCCGCGACGATATCGGTGCGATCGAACCGGGCAAGTGCGCCGACCTGGCCGTCTGGCGGACGGACGGCCTCGAGTTCGGCGGCGCCGACGATCTGGTCGCGGCACTTGTCCTCGCCGGGCCGCATGGCGTCGACCGCCTCCTCGTTGGAGGTGAGGATGTCGTCGTCGACGGCCGTCTAGTGCGGGCCGATGAGGACGACATCGCGCGCGAGCTCCGCGTGCAGGCGACAAGATTCGCGCCATGACATCGGTCTCGACGCACGTGCTCGACACCGAGCGCGGCCGTCCGGCGGACGGGGTGCGCGTGGAACTCCTCCGCGGCGACGAGCTCGTCGCGGGGCGGGAAACGAACGAGGACGGCCGGATCGCAGACCTCGCCGAGGTGGAACCGGGCACGTACCGCCTCGTCTTCCACCCGCCCTCGCCCTTCTTCCGGCGCGTCGAGCTCGAGCTCGAGCTCGCGGACGGCCATTACCACGTGCCGCTTCTCCTCGCGTCCTACTCGTGCACGACGTACCGCGGAAGCTGACGGCCGAAGAGCTCGCCGATCTCTTCGGCGGCCGGACGCGCTTCGTCGAGCTCCTCGCCGAGCGCGAAGATCCCCTCGCCGAGGCAAGAGCGCTGCTGGCCGAGCTTCCGGACGAGGACAGGGTCGACGCCGTGAACGCCCATCCCGCGATCGGCGCACCGCGCCTCGCCGGCCGGTCGGCGCTCGAGCAGGCATCCGACGATCACCCGGCCGTCCTCGCCGAGCTTGCAGCGCTGAACGAGGCCTACGAAGACAGGTTCGGATTTCGCTTTCTCGTGTTCGTCAACCGTCGCCCGAAGGCGGAGATCGTCCCGCTCCTTCGCGAGCGACTGGAGCGGACCCGGGAGGAAGAGCTCGAGACGGCGTTGGACGAGCTGGTCGCGATCGCGGAAGATCGTGCGCGCCGGCAATGAAATTCTCCTACGGCAAGGAGGCGGTCAGCGTCTACCGGGCGGGAGCCGGGGCGCTTTTCGCAGCCGAAATCCGACTGGATGCCTTCGGCCAGAGCTTTCAGCCCTCGTACGCGGAAGGCGACAACTCGATGGTCATCGCGACCGACTCGATGAAGAACTTCATCCACGCGACGGCAGCCGAGTACGACGAGGAATCGCTTGAAGGGTTCGTCGAGCTGGTCGCCCGAACGTTTCTTGAGACGTACGCGCACGTCGAGTCCGTGCACGTTGCCGGCCGCGAGATCGCGTTCGCGCGGGCGGGCGACGTCGTGTTTCGCCGTGTCGGACCCGACCGCGACGTCACCGAGCTTCGCATGGACGGGACCGGCATCCGCGACCACCGGTCGGGGCGCGAAGGTCTCCATCTCGTCAAGCTCACCGGAAGCGCCTTCCGCGGATTCATCCGAGACGAGTACACGACCCTTCCGGACGCGGATGACCGCCCGCTCGGAATCCAGCTCAACGTCTACTGGCGGTACGCGAACTTCGCTCGGCGCGTGCCGAGCGACGGCGTGGTCGCATCGTTGGCCGCGACATTCGACGAGTTCTTCAACGAGTCGATCCAGCAGCTCGTCCATGAGATGGGCGTCCGGGTGCTCGACGGCTTTCCGGACATCGTCGAGCTGTCATTCGACGCCGAGAACCGGCTGTGGGACCGGGCGGCCCTTCCGGCCGGTGACGGTCCCATTCGCATCTACACGGATCCGCGACCGCCGTACGGCGTGATCACGCTTACGCTCCGTCGCTGATGCTCGCGATCACGGCCGGCCCGTTTCGCTTCGAGGCGCGCCTCGAGGAGGGCCTTGCGCCACAGACGTGCGACGCCCTGCGCCGCCTGCTTCCGCTCGACGCGAAGCTCGTCCAGGCGCGGTGGAGCGGCGAGTCGGCATGGATTCCGCTCGGCGACCTCGAGACAGGCCTCGAGCCGGAGAACGCGAACTCCTATCCCGCACCGGGCGAGCTTCTGCTCTATCCGGGCGGTCTCTCCGAGACGGAGATCCTGTTCCCCTACGGCGCCACCTGCTTCGCGAGCAAGATGGGGCAGCTCGCCGGCAACCACTTCGCGACGATCGTCGACGGACGTGAGCACCTGACGGAGATCGGGCGCCTCGTTCTGTGGGAAGGCGCTCAGGACATCCGCCTGGACGAGGTGTAGGGCCCGAGCTACACGGCGGGCCGGGCCAG
>JALZEM010000344.1 GCA_030862005.1 Actinomycetota bacterium
TGTCGGTCGGCGCGCCCGTCGTCGGCGTCCGTCAAGCGCGCGATCGTCTCTTCCGCCGACCGCCCCGCCTGCAGCAAGGCGAGCCCTTCGGGCCCGTAGCGCGGGTTCGCGTAGGCCTGCGTCGCGATCGCGCCGACGTCAGCCTTCGCCCAGCTTACGAGCGACCCTGCGGCGAGGAACTTCGACTCGACTGCGACGCCCCACTCGCCGCGTTCGAGGTCGCACGCCGCGATCGAGTACGTCGATGGTCTAGCCATACTTGATCTGGCGCAAGTCGAGCTCGCGGAGGTCGCGCCGATCGGTCGGCACGAGCGCGCAGGCTACCTCCGGATGCTGAAGCGCCGCCGTTACCTGGTCGGCGTCGTTCGCGCGGACGACGATGGGCGTTCCTCGCAGGTGGCTCTCCTGCAAGGCCGCGTCGTCGCCGACCGCGTCCAGCACGAGCGCATCGACCTCGTGGTCGTCGACACGGATCCGGTCCTCCGAGATGACCTCGAGGTCCTCACCCTCGACCGCGATCTCGGGCACGCGAACGCCCGTCGCTCCGAGCCAGCGGTCTCTCAAAGCTCGACCGTCTCTCCAGGCTCGGGCGCGAGAACCTCGACCCGCGGCGCGAGCGAGCGAAGCTCGTCCGGCGTCCCGCGCAGAAGCGGAAACGTTCCGTAGTGAGACGGGATGCACCGTCGTACGCCGAGCAGCTCGAGTGCGACGGCGGCCTCGCGGGGGCTCATGGTGAAGTGGTCGCCGATCGGCAAGATCGCGACGTCGGGCTCGTAGATCCGGCCGATCAGCTGCATGTCGCCGAACACCGCCGTGTCGCCGGCCGCGTACACCTTGATTCCGTTCTCGAACGTAATCACGTAGCCCGCGGCCTCTCCGAGGTAGATCGGAGCGCCGTCGTCCGAGAACCCGCCGGAGTGCACCGCGTGCGTCATCGTGAACTTGATCCCGTCGACGTCCTGTGTTCCACCCTTGTTCATTCCGCCGGACGACGCACCCTCGACGCCCTGGTGCTCGAGCCAGCCGGCGAGCTCGAAGATTCCGACCACGGCCGGCGCGTGCCGCTTCGCGAGCTCGACGGCTTCGCCGACGTGATCGCCGTGGCCGTGCGTGATCGCGAGGATGTCCATGCGCTCGGGCTCACGCTCGCTCTCGGGACACTTTGGGTTCGTGAGCCAGGGATCGAGGTAGATCCGCTTCTTCCCGGCACTGTCGATCCGGAAAGCCGCATGACCGAGCCATGTAACCGAGACGTTCGCCATTCCGTCCTCCTTTCCCGAGCCCGGGACGTCGAGCGTAACGCAGGACCTTTGCCCGGAACCACGAATCGCAAGCCGTGTTCTACGTCCTGCTCGCGGCGGTTCCATTCACCGCTGTAGGCGCTCTGATCGTGTTCGGACGCGCGGTAGATTCCGCGAACGGCGGACGCTATGACGTCGCCGGTCGTCTCCGGGCGATTGCGATGGCGCTCCTCCTAGCGTTGCTCGTTCTCGCGAGCGCGGTCAGCTCGCCGTTGACGTGACGTGCTCGGGTAAGGCTGCCACGACGTACGCGGCGACAGGCGCTTCCTTTCCTTTCACCTGGAGGCTCCCGAGCGGCTCGGCGGTCGTTCCGTCGGGCAGGCTCGCGTAGGTCTCGGCGCCGACGACCACCTGACCAGCTTGAGCCCTCCCCTCGAGCCGTGAAGCGAGATTCACGGCATCGCCGAGCGCCGTGTGCTCACGCTTCCCTTCGCCGCCGACGATTCCGACGCGCGCCCGCCCGGAGTTGACGCCGATGCGAAGCCGCGGCCACTCCGGATGCGCCGCTGCGATCGCATCCGCCCCTGCTTGAATCGCGAGCCCCGCGCGCACGGCGCGAACGGCGTGATCCGGCTGGTCGCCCTTCTTGTTGAACGTGGCCATGACCGCATCGCCGATCAGCTTCTCGACCTCGCCGTCCTCCCGTCGCACGCGCTGAGTCGCAGCACGGGCGTACGTGTCCACGACGTCCGCAACCTCGTCTCGCCCACGCGTTTCCGTGAACGCGGTGAATCCCTCCAGGTCGGCGAAGAGCACGCTGATCTCACGCTCGGCGTCGGCGGTTCCCTTCAGGTAGAGGTCGGCAAAGCGTTCCTCCCGCCATTCACGTCGTGCGGTCAGCGCGACGAACCCGAACGCCGCGAGCATGAGGAAGTGCCACTCCCACCAGGTCGCGTGCCAGTTCCGCGCGAGCGCAATTGCGAGCATCGCCTGAGCGAGAAGCGCAAACGCGGTGAGGACGCCGATCAGCATGCGCGCGGGGCGGCGTCGGTAGAGGGCCCAGAAGCGCGCTGCGGCGACCGTGTAGAGAACGATCCCAGGCACGGCGAAGCCTAGGAGCCAGCCGTCGGCTCGTTCAGCCGGGAGCGGCTCGTCGAGCGGCGCGACTTCGGCGAGCGACACCGCAGCCCACGCGGCCATGGCGGCGAGAAGGGCGACGACGACGAGGCGACTCCGGCTCATGAACGCGGCCGCGTGCTCGGGGGAGAGGTCGAGGGACGATCCCACCGCGAACCCACTCGCGAGTAGGAGCCCGATCGGGGTTGCGACGACGAAGCCGGTGTTCGGCGCGTCGAGGAGGACTCCCGGGGTGGCGAGCGCGTGCAACGCGAGGAACCCGGCGCTCGCGAGGAAAGCGAGCGAGACGAGGAAGACGCGCGCATCCGCGCGCTGGCGTGCGGCGTCCCCGGTGACCACCGCGAGCACGACGTTCGTGAGTGCGGCCGCGAGCACGAGCCAGAAGTGAGCCGGGTGATGCTCCCATTCGACGTCGAGCCGGGGCCGCGCGAGCAGGAGCAGGAGGCCGAGCAGCGGGAGCACGAGGAGACCTGCCCAGACGCCGATCCCGCGCGTCATACGAGGCCGGTGAGCGCACCGGCGAGCTCGCGGCGGTGCTCCTCGCTTTCGAATGCATGCAGTGCGTCCGCGGGCAGCACGCGCTCTTCGACTGCCCCCGCACGCCGCACGTAGACGACGGGGTAGATCTCGGCCTGCGCGTTTGCCTCGACCGTGGCGGCGACGGCGTCGGGCCCCGGCGAGTCGACGAAGTGCGCGAGCGGCTGGATCCCATCGTCCGTGGCGCCTCCGTCCTCGAACGAGACGACGTGGGCGAGGTAGCCCTTCTGCGCCCAGAGCTCCGGCGCGTGCGCGAGCTCCGCGAGGAGCCAGGGAACGATCGCCTCCGAACGCAGCGATCGCCGTTCCGGCTGAACGCCGAAATGCGTTGCGGCGATGTGGCCGGCGAGGACGCGCGCGTTGTAACGAAAGCCGTGGACGGCGGCCGACGCCGAAGCGACACCGTGCTTCCGCAGACCGGCGGCGCCCTGCGTCGGATTGCCGGCGAAGTAGATCCCTCGGGCGCCGACGCTCTCCCAGAACGGCGTCAGCGCCGGGATGCGGCCCTGCCCGACGGTCTCGACGCCGAGCGAGGGCAGATCCTGGAGCGGAGTACGAAATCCGGTTGCCGCGATCGCTTCGTCCGCCTCGATCGTGACCTCGCCCTCGCGCGTCGTTCCGCGCGCATCGATCCGGAACCCGTTCGCCGTTCGCTCGACCCGCTCGATCGCGGCGTCGAGAGCGAACGTTCCTCCGCCGAGCTGATGATCTTCGAGGGGCTGCATGTACCGGACGCGCACGGTCGAGAGTGCGAGTACCGCCGTTTGGACGGGCCGCGGCGAGACGAGCAGGATCTGGCGCGCCCACGGGAGCAGGCCGTCGGCGATCTCGAAAGCCGAGTTGCGCTTGCCGATGACGACCACGCGCTTTCCCATGTACTCGCGCGGGGCGCGCGTCTCCACGTAGTGAGGCACGGTTTCGACGCCGGCGATGTCGGACTTCCACGGGTCGGTGACGCCGAGCGCGAAGATCGCGACGCGGCAGCGGTACTCGCCGTCCGACGTTCCAAGGATGAACCCGTCGTCCGCACGCCGCGTTGACTCCCAGCGGCAGCCGTACCGAACGTGGACGTCTCCTCGTTCCGCGAACGCCGCGAGCCCTGCCTCCATCTCGGGCCGCGAGGGCACGACATAGGAGCGGTCCATGAGCGGAGGGAGAAGGGCCTGGTGCTCGGCCTCGTCTCCGAGGAGGCTGTTGTGGTCGTACCACTCGTAGGCACGCGTGCCGCGCTCGGCCGGCGCGTCGGGCTTCGTCCAGGAGAGAAGGCGCTGGAAGATCGGGAGCCGCTGGAACATCCCGCCCGGCTGCTCGTCCTGTGAGATCACGGCGTGCCCGACGCCGAGCCTAGTCAGGCAGTAGCTCGCCTGAAGGCCGCCCGGCCCGCTGC
>JALZEM010000045.1 GCA_030862005.1 Actinomycetota bacterium
CGAAGACGGGCAGCAAGCGCGCGATCACGCGCGCGGTGCAAGAGGTCGCGCATTACCTCGGGAACACGGCTGCCGTCGCCCGTGCCTCGTACATCGACCCGCGCGTCTTCGACCGGTATCGCGCCGGTGTCACGATCGGCGGCGTGCTGACGGCGCTCGGCGACGTGGACGAAATCGGCGAGCCGGCTTTCCGGGGAGAAGTCGAGGAGGCCGTGCTCGATCTTCTCGAGGACGAGAAGAGTCCGGCGATCGAGAAGGTCGCGTAGGTCCCGATGCGGTTGGCGCAAGGGCGCGTCGGGCTCGCGCGCATGTAGGCGCGCGTGACGGGCAATCGGGCCGAACGCCCGAGGCAAAACCACTCGCCCGCGACTAGAACGACAGTCGCCGCGCGATACGAAGGGCGACGCCGGCGACGGCGCCGCCCGCGACGGCGTCGAGGACGTAGTGGTTCGCCGTGGCGAACACGACGAGCGCAACCAGAGGCGGATACGCCGGCACAAGCGTGCGAGCGAGCGGGCTCTGCGCCGTCCGCGCGATCCCGGCCGCCGTCACCGCGGCATACGCGACGTGGATGCTCGGCATCGCTGCGATCGGGTCGTAGAACTCGGCGACGAGGCCTCGATCGAGGTCGACGCCGCTCACCTCCGCGATCGTGTCCACGAAGCCCTCGAGCGTCCTCGGCGGCGCGACGGGAAACAGCACGAAGACAGGTTGCGCACCGAGCGTCGCGAGAACGGCGGCGCGCCGCAGTCGATGAAACTCCGGGTGACGACCGCGGAAGAGGTGGATGAGCCATCCGACCGTGAGCCCGACGTTCAGCGTCACGTACGCGACGTTGAGGACGGCGATCAAACGCTTTCGCGGGAGCAAAGCCCGCTGTAGCGCCGGCTCGACGTCTATTTGCAACCGCCGCTCGAGCGCGACGATCCTCCGCGCATTTCGTTCCGCGTGCGCGCGGGCCCCCGTCCGGAGCTTCACCTGCCGCGCGAGCAGGTACACGGCGTAGACGCCGAGACCGATCGCCACCTCCCGCCGCGTCGAGAACCGGCACGCGCTCATGACGGGGGAGTGTTCCCGATCCGCCCTCGGATGGATACTTCCGGTGGTGGGACGAATACGCCGCCGGCTTCTTCGCCTCGCGCTCGGAACCGCGGCGACCGCGGCGTTCCTCTGGCTCTTCCTGCGCGAGGTCGACCTCGGTGAAGCGTGGGGCGAGATCTCGGCGCTCCCCGTCTGGGCCGTCGGCGGCGCGCTTGCGCTCGTGCTCGTGAACGTCGGCGTCATGGCGGTTCGCTGGCGCTACCTGCTCGCCGGCGCGGGTTACCACGTTCCGCTGCGGTCGCTCTTTTCGACCGTGTCCGTCGGGCGGGGCGCGAACAACGTCCTCCCCGCGCGCGGCGGCGACCTGATCAGGATCGAGTCGATGCGGGAGGTGGCGGGCGTGCCGCCTTTCGTCAGCGCCGGGACGCTCTTTGCAGAGAGGGTCCTCGACGGAGTCGTCTTCGCCATCTTCATCCTCCTGGGTGCGCTGCTGATCGGGCAGGGAGGAGCGATGCTCCTCACGGGTATCGCGCTCGCTTCGGGAACTTCGCTCGGTGTGGCCGTCGTCGCTCTTGCGGCCAAACGCCCGGAAGGCGCATCGCGCTTTGTGGCTCGCGTGACCCGGCGGTTGCCGACGCGGTGGCACGAGCGAATTGCACGTGCCGTGGCTCATTTCACGGCCGGGCTCGGCGCGTTCGCGAACGGTCGACGCCTCGCGCTCTGCTTTCTCACTTCCGCCGTGATGTGGCTCGCGGACGTCGCCATGTTCGCGGTGGTCGGGCGCGCCTTCGGGCTCGACCTCGACGCGGGTGCGTACTTCTTGCTCGAAGGGATCGGGAATCTCGCCCTCGCGGTGCCGGCGACGGCCGCTGGGCTCGGGAGCTTCGACTATCTGACGCTCGTCGCCGCGCGGGGTGTCGACGTACCTGAGCACGCCGCGACGGCGTATGTGCTCACCATGCACGCACTCGTCGTCCTTCCCGTCACCGTCCTCGGCGCCATGCTCGTCCGGCCCGCGTTGCCGCGTTTCTTCCGTGGACGCGAGCGAGCTGCCGCCGAGAAGAGCGGCTAGGCCGCGCGGGCGCTCGCAAACTCGCGCGCGAGGAAGTCGAGCTCGCGCGGCCGCGCGAAACCGGTCGCGATTGCCTCCGCGAGGCGTCGCCGTCGCTCGCGCGGCCGGAGGAGCGAAGGATCGATCGGTCGCTCCTCCGCGCGAGCCTCGTCGATCGAACGATCCGCAGCCGCAGCGAGCTCGCGCAGGTCGGCGCTCCCCGTGGTCGTGAGCGCGGACGCCACGAGCTGCCCCGCCGTCAGCGGGGCCGCTCGCCGCATGAGTGCGAGGAGCGCCTCCTCCACGTTGTCGGCGGGCGGATCGACGGGGTCGGGGATCGAGACGAAGACACGCGTGCGTCCGTGGACGAGCGGGTCGTATGCGAGCGCGAGCGGCTGGATCCGCCGAGGTTTCGCACGCCGAACGAGCGCCCCTATTCCCGGCCGCAAAGGCCCGAAGTCGCCCACGGGCGAGGGCCTCCCTTCGGGGAAGACGAGGAGGATCCCGCCGCCGCGAACGAGGTCGACGAGAGCGCGGAAGTCTCGCGTTGCCTCGGCGGCACGCCGGCTCCAGAAGTCCGGGAGGGCCACGTCGGCACGCGACACCGGCGTCCAGAGGAGATCGGCGTACTCGGCGCGAAGCGCAGCGCCCGCCGTCTCCGGCCGAGGGAGCCGAAGTGCTTCGGCGCGTGCAGCAAAACGCGCGACGGCCGTCGCAGGTGCGAGATCCTCGAGCCGCTGGGCGGGCTGCGTCGCCAGAAGCTCCGCGAGGCGCGCGCTGTTCGCGCTCCGGATCGGATGAACCTCGACGCTGGGAAGCCACCGCCCGACCCCGACCGGATAGAGCAACCGGCGGAGGCGCGGGGAGAGCGTCGGCGGGAAACCGGCGAAAAAACCGCGGAGGAACATGTCGTCACGCGCGGCGAAGCTCATCGGCGTCGCGCCTTTCCTCCACAACCCTGCCCGGTAGTAGAGCGGCGGCGCGAGCAAGGGGACGTCGGTCTCGCGCCGGTGCGTCGCCACGATCAATGTCCCGGGCTCGAGCTCGAATCGCCTCCGCGCGAGCGTCTCGACACGGAATGCGGCGTTGCTGTACGCCCACATTCCGGCGGCGACCGCGTCGTAGAGACGAAGCACATCACTAGGATCGCGGCGTGGCCCATCTCTCGCTTGGAGACCCCGCCCCGCCGTTCGAACTTCCCGGCATCGACGGACGGACACACTCGCTCGACGAGTACGAGGGCCGGCCTGCCGCGGTCGTCTTCTCCTGCTGCCATTGCCCGTACGTGATCGCTTGGGAAGACAGGCTGAACGAGATCGCGCGCGACTATGCGGGCCGCGCCGGGCTGGTCGCCGTGAACTCGAACGACTACATCGGCGACTCGTTCGAGGACATGGAGCGGCGGGCAGCGGAGAAGGGCTTCGTCTTCCCGTTCCTCCGCGACGAAGCACAGGAAGTCGCGCGCGCCTACAACGCGGCGCGCACACCCGAGGTCTTCGTATTCGACGCCGGGCGTCGGCTCGTCTATCACGGCGCGCCGGACTCGAGCCACGCGGACCCCGCGGGCGCCGAGCCGTATCTCCGCCAGGCGCTCGACGCGACGCTTGCCGGCGAGAACCCTCCTGTCGGCGAGACGCCGCCTGTCGGGTGCACGATCAAGTGGCGGCGCCAGTAGCGCATCAGGGCGCAGCCGCACGAACGCCGGTTCACCGCCGGAAGCGGAACGACGGGGCGATCTTCCCGCCTCCTGGCCCGATTTCGAGTCAGGTCATGCCTCTTCGATGGGCGGTTCGTCACCAGGGTTCCGGGCCTCGCGCCGCACGAGGTCGAGTGCCTCCTCGCGCGTCGTGATGGTTCCGGCGGCCCGCTCCTCGGCGATTCGGTCGAGGAGCCTTCCGACCTCCGGCCCCGGCGGCACTTCGAGCTCGTCACCGCGAAGGAGCGGTCCCGCCGGCTCGGACGCGCGGGCCGCCTCGACCGCACGCACGAGCTCGTCGTCGCATTGCCAGAGGGCGAGAGCGTCGAGTGCCCAGGGCTCGGTCGTGCGCCGAAAGCGGTGAACCGCGCGCGGCGACGCGTCCTGCGGACACCGCGCGCGGAGGAGCGTCCGCGCGTACCGCCTGAGCTCGTTCGAGATCGGTAGGGCCTCGAGCGCCTTCCCGAGAAACCAAACGAGCCGGAACGCGGAGCTGTCGATCCGCCCCGCCCCGTCACCGCGGACGTTCCCACCGAGGCGTTCGAGCAGACCGAGCTCGTGGAGGCGCGCAAACCCGGCGACAGAGAGGCGGTGCAGCTCGCCGAGAATCCGTTCGCCCGCCGGCTGCGTCACGAGGTCGGCTTGCGACCGCAGGATCCGCTCGGTTTCCGGCTCGAGGCGGAAGCGGAGCTCATCCTCGAGCCGGACTGCGCGAAGCAGCCGCAGGGGATCGTCGCGAAAGATTCCAGGCGTGACCGCGCGCAGCAGGCGCGCCTCGAGATCGCGACGTCCGCGTAGTGGATCGACGTAATCCGCGGCCGCGATCCGACGGGCGATCGCGTTGATCGTGAAGTCCCGCGTCCGAAGATCCGACTCGATTCCGTCCAGGAGGGGCATGAAGTCGACCGTCCGCCCGTCGCGGAAAGCGACGCGCCAAGCCCCGTGGCGCTCCGAGAGCATGAACGCGGCGCCGTCTACCTGTCGCGCGTACGCCCGCGCGGCCGCTTGCGGATCCGCACACACGACGTCGACGTCCACTACGGGACGACCGAGGAGCTCGTCGCGGACCGCTCCCCCAACAACGTACGCGTCGCTCCCGGCCGCCGCCGCGGCGACGGCCTCATCCATCGCGCACCTTCCGCTCGGCCCGTTCGGCGGGCGTTCGGATGCCGCACGTGATCTCGTAGTTGATCGTCCGAAGCACGCGCGCGTGCTCCTCGGCGAGAACGCCGTCGCCGATCAGCGTCACGGGCGCTCCCTCCGGCTCGTCCTCGAGCTCGACCGCGAACGAATCCATCGAGATCGTCCCGACGACGCGCCTCCGTGCGTCTCCGATCAATACCTCGGTGCCGGTCAGCCCTCGGCGAAAGCCGTCCGCGTAGCCAATAGGAACGAGACCGATCCGCGTCGGCCGTCCGGCACGGAACCGCCGCCCGTATCCCGTCGTCTCTCCGGCCGCAAGCTCCTTCACCTGCGCTATGTAGCTCCGCCAGGAGAGGACGGGCGCGAGGCCGTGGCGGCTCGGATCGTCGCCGAACGGCGATAGACCGTAGAGGGCGATCCCACAACGGACGGCGTCGAACCGTGCCGCGGGGAAGCGGAGCGTCGCGGCGCTATTTGCCAGATGCCGGACGATCCCCTCGAAGCCGTCGGCAAGCGTACGGAAGCGGTCAATCTGCTCGCGCGCGAATCGCTCATCGGGCTCGTCGGCGGTCGCGAGGTGGCTCATCAAGCCGACGACCTGACTTCGTGGCGCCGAAAGCGCCTCGTTTTCCGTCATGCCGTAGCGCCCCATTCCGGTGTCGACCTTCAGGTGGACGGCGAGGCCTTCCGGAATCTCGGGCCGCGACACGGCGACTTCGAGGCCGGCCGCGCGCGCAACGTCGGCGTCACCGTCACCGAGCGGTCCCATCACGACGATCCGCGCATCGCCGGATGACCGGCGGAGCGCTGCGCCCTCGGCCGCGGTCGCAACGCAGAGGGCCGAAGCGCCCTCTACGAGCGCCGCGCGCCCCACGTCTTCGGCACCGTGGCCGTAGGCATCCGCCTTCACGACCGCCCACAGCTCGGCGCCGTCCGCAGCCTCGCGCAGGCGCCGGACGTTGCGCCGGAGCGCGCCGAGGTCGATGGTGACCTCGGAGCGCCGCCGGGCGATCGACATCGATCTGGTCAGGAACCCGCTAATTTCCGCGAATCATGAAGGACCGCTCCGTCGGCGTGGACTTGAGCGGACGGCGCGCGCTCGTCACGGGCGGGGCGAGCGGGATCGGGGAAGCGTGCGCGCGGCGCGTCGCAGCGGCGGGCGCACACGTCACCGTGCTCGACCTCGACCGAACGGGAGCCGAACGCGTGGCCGGCGCGATCGACGGCACGCCGCTCCAGGCCGACCTTTCCGAACCATCCGCCGTCGAGGGCCTCGAGATCGACGTGGACATCCTCGTCAACAACGCCGGCTTCCAGCACGTCGCTCCGATCCAGGAGTTCGCCCCGGAGCGTTTTGCCGTGATGCTGCGTGTCATGCTCGAGGCGCCCTTTCGCCTCGTCCAATCTGCGCTCCCGGGGATGGTCGACCGCGGTTTCGGACGCGTGATCAACATCTCGTCCGTCCACGGGCTGCGCGCCTCGCCCTTCAAGGCGGGGTACATCGCCGCAAAGCACGGGCTCGAGGGTCTTTCGAAGGTCATCGCGGTCGAAGGCGGTCCCCACGGAGTCACCTCGAACTGCATCTGCCCGGCGTTCGTCCGGACGGCGCTGGTCGAAGGGCAGATCGCCGACCAGGCACGGACGCACGGGATCTCGGAGGAAGAGGTGATCGAGAACGTCATGCTCGTGAAGCCGGTGATCAAGCGCTTGATCGAGCCGGACGAGGTGGCCGAGGTCGCGGCATTTCTGTGCGCGCCCGAGGCGTCGTTCATTAACGGCGTGTCGCTCGTCGTGGACGGCGGCTGGACGGCCCAGTAGCGAGATCGATCCGGTCGCGGGGCAGCGTACGCGCGCCGACCACGACGGCTCATCGAGCTAGTGCCTTCGACGCCCGGTGCGCTCGTATTCGTGGTGCTCGTCTCACTTGGGGCTGCGTTCCCCCCCGTATCCGCCTCCCGTTCCGGGCTCAAAAGAGCGGCATTGAAGCGTTCATTGGGGACCTTTGGCAACTCCAGTCGGCGACTCTTACGGTCACGATCACGATCGATCTTCTTATCTTCCAAGTCTTCTCGTCCCGCTCGCGAAGCTCGGTTCATGGGCCGAGGAGACTGGGTTCTTCCCGATCTTTTTTGTTCGGCTATTAGCCATCGGCCCTCGATGGCCGATCCACCTCGGCTACGCTGGTCGCCTCGGTGCCGACCGGGCAACTGCGCTTCGTATGGATCGTCCTGCATGCGCCGACCGCCCTCCGTTCATCCCCGCGGATACGTGGTACGCCACTAGCACGTGGTGGCTGCTCGCAGCGAGCGAGAGGAGCGTCACCGCCGGGACCTCGCATCTGCCGGAGAGCACGACACGCTGACGCCCGGCACGCGAAGATCGCCGCCCAACGAAGCATGATGAACGTAAACGCGCGAGCGACGTGTTGGGCCTAAGCACGATCGGGCCTCTCCCGCCTCTCGTCGGGTTTGCCCGGGGGCCCGGTGCATAATCCGTACAGAGGGCGAGGCCGAATCGCCGCGCGATGGACCGACGTCGAGAACGGCTAACTTAAGTGGTGGCGGTTAACCCAGTTGGCCCGTCATCCGGGATGTCGAAAATCCTTGTCACAGGCGCGCGTGGGACACTCGGCCGCCCGCTCGTCGAAGAGTTGCGCAGACGCGGGCACGACGTCTGGGGCTGCGGTCTCCGGCACGACGCCGACCCGCAGAGCATCCGCGCCGACATCCGCGAGTACCGCCAGCTCGAGCAGCTGCTGGCTCGAACCGGCCCTGTTGACTTCGTCTACCACCTCGCGGCCGAGTTCGGGCGGCTGAACGGCGAGGAGTATTACGAGTCACTGTGGTCGACGAACGTCATCGGAACGCGCCACGTGCTCGAGCTGCAACGACGCCATGGCTTCCGGCTCATCTTCGCGAGCTCGTCCGAGATCTACGGCGACCGGCACGAGGAGATTCTTCACGAGGACATCCCGCTGCAGCGGTCGATCATTCAGCACAACGACTACGCGACCACGAAGTGGGTGAACGAGATTCAGATAATGAATTTCGAGAAGCGGTACGAGTCTCCCATCGTCCGCCTTCGCTTCTTCAATGCCTACGGCCCTGGCGAGTTCTACCACCACTATCGAAGCGTGATCGCCCTCTTCTCCTACCGCGCCCTCTTCGATCTTCCCTACACCGTGTACCGGGGCTACAACCGGGTCTTCATGTACATCGACGACTTCATCCCGACCCTTGCGAACGTCTGTGAAAACTTCAGACCCGGAGAGGTTTACAACATCGGCGGAAGCGAGTTCCGAAGCGTCGAGTCGGCGAGCGAGCTCATTCTCGAGCACCTCGGGAAGGATGACTCGCTTATCGAGTACCTGCCGGAGGACGCGCACAACGTCCAAAACAAGCGGCCCGATATATCGCGCGCCGCGGAGGCCTTTGGTCACAATCCAGTGGTGACGCTTGAAGAAGGCATCCCGAGGACGATCGATTGGATGCGCGCGGTCTACGTGGAAGGCGCGAACGTCATCGCGCCGAGTCGCTGATGCCGAGCAAGCGTGAGACGCAGATCGAGAAGCCGGACGTCAGCGTCATCATCCCCTGCCTGAACGAGGAACAGAACGTTCCCTCGGTGGTCGACAAGCTCGTCCGCCTGCTCGACGCCACCAACGTCGCCGCCGAGATCCTGATCGTCGACGACTGCTCAGACGATTACACGTTTCGTGAGGCGTTCATCCTCTCGGACCGGTATCCAAACGTGCATGCTCTCCACAAAGGTCTGCCTCGCGGGATCGGTCATGCCATCCGCTTCGGGATTGACCACGCCCGCGGTCGCGTGGGCGTGATCGTGATGGGTGACGGCGTCGACGCAATCGCCGCCATCCCGGATTTCCGTGATCAGATCCTCTGCGAAGGCGCACACCTCGTCCTCCTCTCCCGGTACGCCAACCCGGGGGATGCACGGACGATCCCCTGGACCTACCGCTTCTACCAGGCCATCTACCGGGCACTCTGCCGGCTGGCCACCGGACTCCCATACCGCGACCCGACGTATGCGTACCGCGCCTTTGATATCGAGTTCGCGCGTGGGCTGAAGCTGAACTCGGGCGGGTTCGAGATCTCCCCCGAGATGACCCTCAAGACGTGGGTGCGCGGCGGGAGGATCGCCGAACTCCACGGCCAGCAGGGTCGCCGAATCGCGGGCGAATCGAAGTTCATCTTCTCGAAGCAGGCGTACGGCTACGCGCGTGTCGTCCTCGGTGCGGGTCTTGCGTACCGAACGCGCCGGCTCCGGACGTCCCGAGAGGTCTCCGGCCCAGGCGAGATCACGACCTGACCCGCGATCCCGTGCGGATCGCGTACATCTTTGGCGCCCGGCCGAACATCGTGAAGATGGCACCCGTCGTCGCTCGCCTGCGCGAACGACTCGGCGATGCCGCGTACACCGTCATCCACACGGGGCAGTACTACGACGACTCGACGTCGGACGTGTTCGTCCACGAGCTCGAGTTCGCTAAGCCAGATTACTTCCTCGGAGTCGGATCCGGAACGCACGCGCAGCAGACCGTCCGCGCTATGGAGCGGCTGAAGGATGCTCGCGCGCGAGCAACCCACTCTCGTCGTCGTGGCGCCGATGTGAGTTCGACGCTGGCGGCTGCCCTCGTGGCGGCGAAACTCCTTCTGCCGCTCGCTCATGTCGAATTCGGGCCTTCGAAGCTCCGAACGCACGATGCCTGAGGAGCAAACCGCATCGTTGCGGACGAGTTCCGACTAATTGTTCGCGCACTCGGGCGAAGCTCTGGAGACCTACGTCGCGAAGGGATTGAGGACGAGCGCGTCGACCTCGTCGGGAACACGATGATCGACACGCTTGTCGCGCTTGAGCCGACGTTTCGGAACGCCGGCACGGCCGCACGCTTCTGCGTCCGGCCAGGCGACTTCATCCTCGTCACGCTCCACCGCCCGGCGATCACGGACGGTCCCGCCTTCCTCGCAAACGTCCTCCGCGAGCTAGCTCACCTCACACGCGAGCTTCCTATCCTCCTCTCCGTCCATCCGCGGACACGGGCGGCTATCGGCTCCACGCCAGTCGAGGGAGTCCTGCTCCTCGAGCCGCTCGGGCACGTCGAGTTCCTCTCCCTCCAGGCGACGGCCCCTGAGCGGGATAACGGACTCGGGCGGCGTTCAGGAGACCACGTTCCTCGGCGTTCCCGGCTTCACGCTGCGCGACAACACCGAGCGGTCCGTGACACTCCGCCTGAGGACGACACCGTCATCGGGCTCGATCCGTCCGGGATCAAAACGGTGTTCGCAGCTCTCGATCGTCGCCAGCCGGCGAGAGTGCCACCCCCGTTCTGGGACGGGCAAGCGGCAGTCCGGCTCGCCGAGGTGGTCGCCACTGCTGTCGGAGACGGACGCCTCGGTGTCGCTTAGGCAGGTGATGCGCGACGGGCGCGCGCCGGGCGGCTCGGGGCGAGTCACGGTCGTCGTTCGCCTCATCGGCCTCGCCGTCTCACTCGTCTTCGCGTACGTGGCGGTTCGCGGAGTCGATCTCGAGGATGCCTGGCGGGCCTTCAGAGAGAGCGACGGCTGGTGGATCCTCCCCTGTCTTGCAGCATTGGCAGCCGGCGTCTTCGTCCGCGTGGTCCGCTGGCTCCTGCTCTTCTCGCCAGAGACGCGACCCGGCCTCCGTCCCGCCGCGAGCGCCCTCCTCATAGGTGCCTTCTTCAACAACATTCTGCCTGCGCGCGCGGGCGAGATCGCGCGCGTCGTCGCCCTTCGCCAGACGGCCGGGACCTCCCGGCTCGAGGCGCTCGGGACGGTCATCTCGGAGCGGGTCTACGACGTGCTCTCGCTCCTCGTCCTCCTCCTCGTCGCCCTCCCGTTCCTCCCCGAGGTCACGTGGGTTCGGGCGACGGCTTTGTCGGCGATCGTTCTGACGCTCACCGTCGTCACCTCCCTCCTCGCGCTCGCACGCTGGGGCGAGCGGCCGATTCAGTTCCTAATGCGCCCCCTCTCGCGGCTCCCCGGTTTCTCCGTCGAGCGGACCGACCTTGGGGCCGGCAGCCTCATCCGCGGGCTTACCGCTGGTCGGCACGCGCGCTCAGCGCTGGGAGCCATCGCGATGACAGCGCTCTCGTGGATCATCTTCTCGCTCTCGTACTGGTTTCTCATGCTCGGCTTCCACCTGCAGCTCAACCTCTTCGCCGGGTTGCTCGTCCTCGTCGCGACGAACCTCGCGATGATCGTCCCCAGCTCGCCCGCCGCCCTGGGGGTGTTCGAGGGGGCCACCCAGCTCGCGCTGTCCGCGTACGACGTCGAACCATCCGTGGCCTTGGCGTACGCGCTTGTTCTCCATTTCGTCAACTTCGCTCCGTATGTCCTCATCGGCTACCCGATCCTCCACCGGCACATCCGGCGCGCGGGGAGTCCCCGATGAACGTAGGTAGCTGCCCGCGCGCTCGAGAGACTGAGGACGTTCGTCGAGGAGCGGCCCCATTCGCAACAGTCCGCCAGGCTAGACCTCTGTCCACACGATGACCAGAATGTCGTAATGCTGCGGCACGGACTCGTCTCCGAGAGCGAGCCGGGCGTCCGCCCAAGGACCGTCCGGGGCTCGACAGGGTCGTCCCGTGTCGAAGCCAGGTCGCGAAGCTGGCGCTGGCTTCTCGTCGCGACTCTCCTAGCAGGCGCGTTCCTCGTCCGCCTCGACGGAATTGCGACGCCCTCGCTCTATTCGCGGGAGCTTCAGAGCGCGCTCCTGGCCCGCCAGTACTACCTGGGCGACGGTGACGGATTGCCTGCATGGAAACAGCACGTTGTGCGAGAGCTCGGCCGGGTCGTGCGACCTCTGGAGCCTCCTGTGCTCGACGTCCTCGCTGGGTCCGTGTTTCGTCTCGTCGGGGGCGAGTATCTCTGGATTCCCCGGCTCGCATCGATCGGCTTCTGGCTACTCGGCGGGGTCTTCCTGTTTCTGATCGCAACCCGCGTAACTCGTCCCGAAGGCGCTTTGATAGCGCTTGCTCTCTACCTGTTCTGGCCGTACCCGGCGTTCATCAGCCGTCTCTACCAGCCGGATGCGATGATGATGGCGCTACTCCTCGCTGCGGCGCTCACGATCATCAGATACTGGGAGCGACCATCACCGGCGAGGCTCGGCACGGCGGGGATCGTCTCAGCCGTCGCAACGGTAGCCAAGCCCGGTATCGCGTTCATCTTCCTGCTCGGCCTCTTCATCGCGATCGCGGTCTCCCGGCGAGCCCTCGTCACGACCGTGGTTCAGGGTCGACTCCCGCTCTTCGTCACGCTTGCCTTGTTGCCTTTCGCTGTCTACTACGTCTACGGCGTCTACGTCCGCGGCTTTCTGGCGGGTCAGGGAGAGGGCTGGATCGATCCGACCAAGCTGTGGACGGCATGGTTCTGGGAGGGCTGGTGGGAGATGGTGTCGTTCATGCTCGTGTTCCCGCAGCATCAGACGTATGCGGCTGTCGTTCCGCTCGGTGCGGCACTCCTCGGGATTGCCGTCTCGCGCGGATTCGGCCGTGCCATCCTTCTCGGGCTGCTATTCGCCTACATCGTCTTCGCGTTCACGCTCACCGTCCCAATCGCAACCCATGCCTACTACTCGCTTCCGCTCATTCCGACGCTATCGATCTCGATTGGCGCACTCGCGGTCGTCGTCGCGAATCGCTTGCGGCAACACGTGCGACTCGCGCCGGCCGCTGTCTTTACGCTCGCTGCCCTCGCGATCTCGATCGGCGTGTACAAGACGCATGCCGTGCTGACGCCGCCGCCACCTCTTCGTCAGATCGCCGATTACCAGCGGATCGGCGAGGTGACGGGGCACACGACGCGAGCGATCTACGTCGACATGCTCCTCAGAAGCCCGATCTCCTACTGGGGATGGATCGTCGGCAGCTACTGGTACCCGCCGACTCCTGCACAGGATCTTCCGGCCTCCGCCGATCCTTTCCCTTCGTGGATCGATGCGGCCAAGGCGGATTTTCTCATCGTCGTGGAAACGAGCGAACTCGAGACGGAGAAGAGGCTACGCGCCTTCATACGTCACCTCCCCGTAGTGGAGCGGACCGAGCGGTACGCGATCTTCGATCTTCGTGGTGGCCGAGCGGTTGCGGCCGAACGCCGCTCGCGTCGCGGGGGACAGGCCTAGCCGTGTCGACTCCAGCGTCACCACGACGATGGCGATGCCGGTCCTCGAACCCTTTCGGCGACGTAACTACATCGCCCTCTGGAACATGCTTCGAAGTGATCCGGCGTTTTGGAAGCCGGAGTTCTGGAACAGCCTAGGACTTGCTCGTGAGGCGCAAGCGCACGGCGCGATGCAAAAACTGCGCGAGCTCGCGCCACTCATCGCCCTCCTCCGCCGGCGACAGCTCAAGGTCGTCGTCGAGATCGGCACCGCGCGAGGAGGCACCTTGTACGTTTGGTGCAAGCTCGCAGAGCCCGACGGTGTCATCGTGAGCATCGATCTACCCGGCGGCCCGTACGGAGGCGGCTACACAGTCGAATGGACGTCAGTTCTCCGCGAATATGCGCGTCCCCGCCAGCAACTGCACTTCCTTCGACAGGACTCCCACGACGAGCGAACACGGCGCAGGCTTCACGAGATCCTCAAGGGACAAGAGGTCGACTTTCTCCTGATCGATGGAGATCACACGTATGAGGGCGTCAGGCGCGACTTCGAGTTGTATGCACCGTTCGTGAGGGACGGGTGTCCAATTGCCTTCCACGACATCCTGCCGCACCCACACGAACAGGCATGCGAGGTCGATCGTTTTTGGCACGAGATCAAGAGCAGGTACCGACACACGGAGTTCGTAGATCCGTATCGCGACGCTTTCGGAAGGCAGTACGGCGGAATAGGTGTCGTCTACCGGGAGGAGCGCAGCCCATCCTCGCCTCAGCCTTCTCGCATCGGCTCGAGGCGCTGACTCTGCAGGCGGCCGCAAGGAATCTCGGCGAACCAGACCTCCGGCGGAGCGGGCGCGACGAGAACCCGAGCCACACCGGTGTTGCTCGTTCCGCACGAGCCGCGAGCTTGCTCGAGCTCGCGTTGCCAGCGCGGTCCTGACGACCGCAGGTTGGGACCGACCAGGTAGTTTGCGGCAACGACGGCGACGAGCCAGACGAGCGCCGCTCCACGGATCCACGTCCATCGGCCGCGGGCCGGCGAGTCGCCCAACCGATCGATGAGAGCGAGCACCACGGTTGTGACGAAGAGGAAGGGCAGAAGCACGTACCGCGCGCCATTCAGGTGGAACGACCCGAGTTCGGGATCCGTCCCCCCCGTTCCCCGTCCAAAGAGCTGTACACAGAAGAAAAGGCCTGCGTAGGCAAGCGAAAGGAGAGCGAAAGCGGCTGTCGCGCGGTCGCTTCGGGTGAGGAGGACGCCGATGAGGACGGCCATGACCACGAGCGCGGCATACGAGAATGCCCGTCCGTAGTCGAGCCACAGGTCATCCAGGAAGCGGTCCCCGACGAGTAAACCGCCTGCGACTCTGAGCGAGAAAATATCGGGCAGGTCGCTCAGCTGGAACACCCAGTTCCGCCCCGGACTCTCGCCGCCGCGCATAAGGAGCAGCTGTGTGGCGAGGCCGACGAGAAAGAACCCGGATACGGCGGCGGCGCGGAGGCTGCGGCGGGCGACGGGCCCGACGACCGCCAGAGGGAGCAAGAGGAGGGAGACTGGATCGCTGAGTGTGGCCGCGAGTGCGGCCGTTGAGCGGAAGGCGAGCGCGGCCCACGTTTCCGACTGCCAGAACAGAGCCCAGAAGCACGCAAAGAGCAGATAGAAGTGGAGGTTCAAGGCGTTCGCGTACAGCTCCGAGCCGACGACGGGCGAGACGAGCACTGTTGCAGCGAGGACGAGTCGCGCGGACTGGGAGCGCAGCACCGCGCCGCTCGCGAAGTAGACGAATGCGGAGGTCAACGCAACGACGGTTGATCCCGCGAGCGCCATCACGATTGCCGCGTCCTCCACCGGAAAGAGTGCCGCGACGCCCGCGAGGATCCTCGGGACGAGGTGGACGTAGCCACCGTTTTGAGCGAAGAACGTCCCCGCGAAGTCGCGGTTGGCGTCCGTGAGGAAGACGCTTCCGTCCTCCGCCCACAGACTCTCCCACGCGCCGACCCCTCGCTGCCGTGCGAGGTGGAGCGCGGTCGCGCCAGCGAGGCCGACGACGATTCCCGCGACCCGACCCGCGTATCGCAGCCCGCTTGAGCTAGTGTGAGTTCTCCGCCGTGACAGGGGCTGCACGAGCGAGGACACTATGCCGGACTACGTGAGCGGGATCGAGGCCGCTGCGTTCCTGGGGCTCGTCCTCGCGGCGCTCACCGTCATCGGCGCGCTCTTCGCCGTGTTCCTGGCCTCCGAGTCGGGGTTTCATCAAGATAGTGGAGCGCCGATCAGCCGTACCGGTGGTACAAGTGGTCCAAGACCTCCGGCATCGCCTCGCGCTTCTCGGTGATGAGGCGCACGCGGGTAATCGCGGAACTGCTCGGGCTCGACGCCGAGCGCCCTTGCCAGCCCGAGCCGAGGACGACGTAGCCGGCCGGCGCGGAGCGCACCGGGATCTCAGCCGGCTACCTGAACCACCTCGTCCACGGGAGCTCCAGCGACAGCGAGCGGCGCGGCGATCCAGATACGCTCTTAATTCCCCCCCGTGCGTGGTTTTCGCCACCACCGTCGCAGCGGCCGGTGAGTGGAGCCGAGCCCCGGAGGGGCGCGTCCTCGGCCGGCTAGGACAGGGCGAGCGAGAGCGCCTCGACCACGTCGCTGGCGATCAAGCCGGCGAAACCGCGCCGCTCCGCGGCGAGGTCCGCAGCGACCCCGGTCGCGGCGGCTGCGGCTGCCGCCGCGAGCTCGGCCTCCATCCCCTTCGCCAGGAACGCCGCCACGACACCCGTGAGCACGTCGCCGGTTCCGGCCACCGCCAGCCCCGGGTTCCCGAGGTCGCACGCGAGCACGCCGCGACCCGGAGCGGCGACGAGCGTGTCGGCGCCTTTGAGGAGGACGACGGCGCCGACGTCGTCGGCGCCGCCCTGCGTCGCGTCCACGCGGTTCGCGTCGACCCAGCTCGACTCCCGCCCGAGCAGACGCGCGAGCTCGCCCGCGTGGGGCGTCAACACCGTCGGCGCGTGCCGCGAGAACACCCAGTCGAGGTGCCCCGCGAGCGCCCACAGGCCGTCTGCGTCGAGAACGACGGGAAGCTCGAGCAGCTCGAGGAGCACACGGACGAGATCGCGGGTGCCGTCGCTGCGCCCGAGCCCCGGCCCGAGCGCGACCGCGCCTGCACGCGCGGCCGCCTCGACGACGGCGTCGGCCGCTTCGGGGACGAGCCGGCCCTCCTCGTCGCACTGAGCCGGTGTCTTGACCGCCTCGACGAGACGCTGTTCGAACACGAGGTCGAGCGACGCGGGAAAGCAGACGCGAACGTAGCCGGCGCCCGCCCGAAACGCGGCCTCGGCCGTAAGCGACGGCGCACCGGTCATGCCGCGTGACCCGCCCACGACGAGAACGGACCCCGCCGAGTACTTGTTGTCCCGCTCGCGCCGCCGCGGCACGAGACCGAGGACTTCCTCGTTCACGCGGCGGTGCCTCGTCTCGGCAGACGAGAGCCCGATGTCCGCGACCTCGACGTCGCCGGCGTGGAAGCGGCCTGGCGCGACGACCAGCCCGAGCTTCCGCGCGTGAAACGTCACCGTGCGCGCCGCCGCGACGGCCGGACCCGCGACGCGGCCGGTCGACGCATCAACCCCGGAGGGTACGTCGACGGAGACGACCGGGACGGGGACCGAGTTCAGCGCCTCGATCAAGGCGGCGGCTTCACGCCGCGGCTCGCCGGCGAACCCGGTGCCGAAGAGCGCATCGACGACGACGTCGGCGGCCTGCGGCTCGTCCGCGAACCGGATGCCGAGCCCCCGTGCGCGCGCGAGGTTCTCGGCAGCGTCGCCGATTACCTTGTCCTCGGATCCAAGAAGCAGCACCTCGACTTCGCGCCCTGCCTCGTGGAGCTTCCGCGCGACGACGAAGCCGTCTCCGCCGTTCGCGCCCGTCCCGCACCAGACGGAGAAGCGTCGCGCGTCGGTGTAGTGCCGGAGGAGCGACTCCGCCGTAGCCGTGCCCGCACGCTGCATGAGCTCGAACGTCGTGCCGCTGTAGGCCTCCTCCACCGCGCGCATCTCCGCCGCGGTGAATAAGGGCTCAGACCACATCCGGCGAAGCATCGGCGACAACGCAGATCGCTGCCGCAAGCTCGCGCGAATGCGTCATCGAGAGATCGATCGGACCGGTGGCGATGCCCTCCGCCCACGTCCTCGTCCATCCCGAGAGGAGAACCGCGGGCTTCGGCCGGCCCGCGATCTCGACCTCGCGCCAACGCCACTCGACGCCGCAACCGAGCGCCTTCCCGATTGCCTCCTTGGCGGCGAAACGCGCCGCGTAGTGCTGCGCCGGATTCGGGCGCGACTCGCAGTACTCGCGTTCGGCGGACGTGAAGACCCGCTCACGAAAGCCGTCGCGCGCGAGCGCCCGCTCGATCCGCGAGATCTCGATCAGGTCGACTCCGATCTTCAACGAGGGCGGACGCTCCCCTCATCGAGACCCCGCTGAGCGGACGTCAGCATTGGCGCGATTCTTCCTGCGCCGCGAGGAGCGCCGGCAGGTCCGCGATCGAGTCGATGACGTCGTCGGGTGGGGGATCGGCGGCCGCGAGCTTCTCTTCGCGGAACTTCCCGGTCCGCACGAGCACCCCGCGCATTCCGAGCGCCTTTGCCCCGCCCACGTCCGCCTCCACGTCGTCGCCGACCATTGTCGTCTCCTCCGCGTCGGCGCCGAGCGCCGAGAGCGCTGCCTCGAAGTACGTGCCGGTGGGCTTCCCTACGACCTCCGCCTCGACACCCGCTGCGTACTCGAGCCCCGCGACGAAGGCGCCGGCATCGAGGAGCGGCCCGCTGGACGTCTGCCACCACCGGTTCTTGTGCAGGCAGACGAGCTGCGCCCCCGCTTCGAGCTCTCCAAACGCACGATTGAGGTTTTCCCACGCGAAGACCTGGTTGGTCTCATCCGACTCATCGGCGCCGCCGACGAGAACAACGTCCGCCTCACGCTCGACGAGCCGTACGTACCGCGCGAGATCCTCGCGGATCGACTCCATCGTGAGCGGGAGCACGTTTTTGCCCTCGAGCAGCCGAGCCGCCGCGATCGGCGTCGTCTCGACCTCATCCTCGGCGAGACCGAAGCCGAGCGAGCGGAGCTCCGCGGTCAGCTTCCAGCGTGCTCGTGTCGTGTTGTTCGTGACGAAACGAAGTCGGTGCCCCGCCGCCCTCAGCTCCTCGACTGCCTGGGGGGCGCCCGGCGTCACCTCGCCCGAGAGATGAAGGACGCCGTCGATGTCCAGCAATATGGGGGCCATCGCGCCCGAGTCTATTCAGGTCACTCCGCGGCTCGCGATCCCGCTCGGCGAGATCGAGCTTCGGTATTCACGCCCCCGCGGTCCCGGCGGTCAGCACGCGCAGAAGAACGGGACGCGTGCCGTCGCGACGTTCGACGTCGCGGCATCCAGCGCCCTCAACGACGCGCAAAAACGGCGGCTCACGGCGCGGGTCGGTCCGACCGTGAGCGCAGTCGCACAGGACGAACGCAGCCAGACGCGCAACCGAGAGCTCGCGCTCGAGCGCCTCGCATCAGCCCTGCAAGACGGCCTCCGCGTTCAGCGGCGGCGGCGCCCTACGACGCCGACGGCGGCATCGCGGGAGCGGCGGCTCGAAGAGAAGAAGCGCCGCGGCCACAAGAAGCGCCTCCGCCGGCCGCCCGCCTCCGGCGCCCCGTAGCGGTGCCATCTCGGGAGGGGGAGAACCCACCGCTCGCGCGTCCGCTCACGCCGTCAGCGCCGACAGCCCCGCGGCGAACTCGTTGCTGAGCGGGAGGCGTCCATCCACGCTCAACGACGCGAGATCGACGTGAACCAGCCCGGCGGATCGAATGATTCGCGCGGCCTCCCGGGCCGGATCTACCCCGCGCCTACTCGACCGTGACCGTTTTCGCGAGGTTGCGCGGCTGGTCGACGTTAAGGCCGCGCAGGCGCCCGATCCGGTAGGCGAGGAGCTGGAGCGGGATGATGGCGAGCGGCGCCTGCAGAAGCGGGTGCGTCCGCGGGACGTAGATGACGTCGTCAGCGTGGTGCTGGATGCTCTCGTTCCCGTCCGTCGCGATCGCGATCACCTCCGCACCGCGCGCCCGAACCTCCTGAATGTTCGACACCGTCTTGTCGTAGACGTCGGAGTCGGTGGCGACGCAGACGACCGGCGTCGACTCGTCGAGGAGCGCGATCGGGCCGTGCTTCATCTCGGCGGCCGAGTATGCCTCCGTTGGGATGTACGAGATCTCCTTCAGCTTCAGCGCCCCCTCGAGGCAGATCGGGAGCCCGACGCCGCGCCCGAGGTACAGGAAGAACGGCTTCTCGTAATGACGCCGGGCGATCTCCTCGATCGGGTGGTCGCCGTCGAGGTAGGCGTTCATCTTCGCGGGAAGCGTCCGCACCTCGGCGAGGAGGCGCGAGATCTCGTCGTCCGCGAGCGCGCCGCGCACCTGCGCGAACTTGAGCGCGACGAGGTAGACGAGCGCGAGCTGCGCCGTGAACGTCTTCGTCGCCGCGACGCCCGTCTCGATGCCCGCGCGCGTGTAGAGGACGCCGTCGACCTCGCGCGTGACCTGCGTTCCCTGCATGTTCGTGATCGCGACCGTGCGCGCGCCGAGCTCACGCGCGAGACGAAGCGCATGGATCGTGTCGCGCGTCTCGCCCGATTGCGTGATGCCGACTACGAGCGTGCCCTCCGCGAGAACGGGCTTCCGGTAACGCCACTCGCTCGCGATGTCGAACTCGTACGGCAGCCGTGCCCATTCCTCGACGACGTAGCGGCCGACGACACCGGCGTGGTAGGCGGTGCCGCAGGCGAGGAGGAGGATGCGGTCGACGTTTGCGAGCTCCTCGTCCGAGAGGCCAAGCCCGTCGAGGCAAAGCTCGTCGCCGTCGAGGTGCTCTTCGATCGTGCGCGCGACTGCCGTCGGCTGCTCGTAGATCTCCTTCAGCATGAAGCTCTCGAAACCGTGTCGCTCCGCCGACTCGTCGTCCCAGTCGACGCGGATCTCATCCCGATGGCGCGAGCCGTTCTCGATCGAGACGAAGTGGGCGCCCTCGGGTGTGATCGCGACGACCTCGCCGTCCTCGATCAGCTGCACCCGTTTCGTCTCGCGCTGAAACGCGGTGATGGACGAAGCAAGGAACATCTCGCCTTCACCGACGCCGACGACCAACGGGCACTGCAAGCGCGCGCCGACGAGAAGACGCGGGTGCTTGCGGTGGATGACGACGAAGGCGAAGTGCCCCTTCAGCTTGCCGTAGACGGCTCGAACCGCCTCGACGAGATCGCCGGCGTAATGGCGCTCGATCAGGTGGGTGACGACCTCGGCGTCGGTCTCCGACGAGAACGTGTGCCCTTCCGAGAGGAGGCTGTCCTTGAGCTCGAGAAAGTTTTCGACGATGCCGTTCAGGACGACGGCGACCTCGCGCCCGTCACACCCCGTGAGCGGATGCGCGTTCTCCTCCGAAACCCGGCCGTGGGTCGCCCAGCGCGTGTGCCCGACGCCCGTCGTCGTGTCGGAGCCGTTGGGCCCGGCGGCCGCCTTCAGATGATCGAGGTTGCCGACGGCGCGAACGAAGTCGAGGCCGTACTCCTCGAGCAGGCCGAGCCCCGCAGAGTCGTAGCCACGGTATTCGAGCCGCTCGAGGCCGGCGAGAAGAAGGTCCTTCGCCTCCCGAGATCCGACGTATCCGATGATCCCGCACACGCGACGGTCCTTTCCCCGAAAAAAGCGAAGCCCGGCCGTTCAGCCGAGCTCCCGTTCGACGAGGGCTACTATTTTACCACAGAGCGTCTCCGCGATTTCGGGCGATTCGGCCTCCGCGAGCACGCGGACGACGGGCTCCGTTCCCGACTGGCGAACGAGGACCCGAGCCGTGTCACCGAGTTCGATGTTCATGCGCGCTACCTCGTTCGCGAGCGAAGCCGGGATCTCCTTCGATCTGACGACGACGTTCGCCTTCACCTGCGGAAAAAGCGCGAGCACCGACGTCAGATCCGCAAGCGAACGTCGCTGCTCGACAAGCGCGCGAGCGAGGAGAATGGCAGCGACGAGTCCGTCGCCGGTCGTGTGGCCGTTCAGGTAGACGACGTGCCCGGATTGCTCGCCGCCCAGGCGACCCCGCTCCCGGCGCAGCGCCTCGACGACGTAACGGTCGCCCACATCAGTCGTCACGACGCGGATCCCACGCTCGCGCATGAGCCGGTGAAAGCCGAGGTTCGTCATCGTCGTCACGGCCACGAGGTCGACGCCGAGATGGAGCGCGAGAACGGCGAGGATCTGGTCCCCGTCGACAACGCTTCCGGCATGGTCGACCGCGAGCATCCGGTCGCCGTCCCCATCGAACGCAACCCCCAGCGAGCATCCTTGCTCAACAACGACGCGAGACAGGAGCGAGAGGTCCGTCGCTCCACATCCAACGTTGATGTTCGTGCCGTCGGGCTCGTTCCCGATCGGTCGGACCAGGGCTCCGAGCCGCTCGAACGCAGCGGGAGCGACCTCGCTCATCGCGCCGTTCGCGCAATCGCAAACGACGTCGAGATCGTCGAGCGGCGCGCCGAAGCGGTCGCAGACGACACGGACGTACCGCTGACCATACCCCTCGTCGGGCTCGGGCCACCGCGGCTCGCCTCCCTCCGCCGGCGGCTCCTCGAGGAGGAGCTCGACCGCCTCCTCGTCCGTGTCGCTCAGCTTGTACCCGTCGTCCGCGAAGAACTTGACGCCGTTGTACTCGGGAGGGTTGTGCGACGCAGAGATCACGGCGCCGCACGCGTCGGCGAGAAGCGGGATCGCCGGTGTCGGAAGGATCCCACCCCAGCGGACGTCCGACCCACCCGACGCGAGCCCCTCGGAGAGCGCGACCTCGAGCGATGGACCGGAGGCGCGCGTGTCGCGCCCGATCAGGACCGGGGCACCCCCGCTCCAGAGCGCGAACGCACGCCCAAGGCGCAGGACGAGATCCTCGGTCACGTCGACGCCGTAGCGACCGCGAACACCGTCGGTTCCGAAGTAGCGGCGGCCTCGGCTCATCTGGCGGGACGTTCGCTGTCGGGAATCGGCCTGAACACTCGGATGAAACACGGTCGACGCGCCGTGACCACCTGGTGCGCGCTCCTGCTTGTAGTCGGCTGCACGGTCGCGGGGTCATAACAAAGCTGAGGCGGCGCGGGCGCATTTAGGCGGCGAACGGACGGAGAACCTGGGCGACGGGCAGGCACCGTGAGCGTTGCGAGGACGCGGTTGACGCCGCTGCATGTCACGATCGCGCTCGTAGCGGAAGCGCCGGCCGGATTCGCGGGAGATCGGCGCCGGATCGTGCTCGTGCCCGGCCGTCCGAGACCAGCCGTGAACGGATGTGCGGCTAGCGACGGGTTAGCGCTTCGAGTACTGCGGCGCCTTGCGGGCCTTGTGCAGACCGGCCTTCTTGCGCTCGACGATCCGGGCGTCCCGCGTCAAGTAGCCCTCACGCTTGAGCACGGCGCGAAGCTCGGGGTCGGCCTCGATGAGCGCGCGCGCGATCCCGTGGCGAAGGGCCCCCGCCTGGCCCGCGATCCCGCCTCCGTGCAGCCGCGCGCGCACGTCGAACGTCCCCTCCACGCCCGCAGTCCGAAGCGGCATCGAGACGACCGTCCGAAGCGCGGCGCGCGGGAAGTACTCCTCGAGCGAGCGCCCGTTGATCCACCACGTCCCGTCGCCGGGGCGCAGGATCACACGCGCGACGGAGGTCTTCCGCTTGCCGGTTCCCTGGTACTGCGCGATCTGGTTCATCGATCCTCGAGCGGCAGCGGTTCCGGGTTCTGCGCCGCGTGTGGGTGCTCCGGGCCCGCGTAGATTTTGAGCTTTGTGATCTGACGGTTCGCCAAGCGGTTGCGTGGGAGCATGCCCTTCACCGCCTTGCGGAGAACCTCCGTCGGCCGGCGCTCCAGCTGCTCCGCGAGCGTCCGCGTGCGGAGGCCGCCGGGGTAGCCGGAGTGGCGGTGGTAGAGCTTCTCGTCGAGCTTCTTTCCCGTCACGGCGATCTTCTCGGCGTTCACGACGACGACGAAGTCGCCCGTGTCCACGTGGGGCGTGTACTCGGGCTTCCGCTTCCCGCGAAGCGTGTCTGCGATGCGCGTCGCGAGACGTCCGAGCGTCTGGCCCTCGGCGTCGACGACGTACCAGCGCCGCTCAACGGTTT
>JALZEM010000057.1 GCA_030862005.1 Actinomycetota bacterium
CCTCATCGATGAAGAGGACGCCGTCGAGCGCGCTCCGGATCACGCGGTCGGTCTTGATCGCCGTCGAGCCGACCCATTGCCCCACGAGCCCTGCGCGGTCGACCTCGACGAGGTGGCCGCGCTTGAGGAGTCCCATCGCCCGATACATCTGCGCGAGGAGACGCGCGATCGTCGTCTTCCCGGTCCCTGGGTTTCCGAGGAAGACGAGATGCTGACTCGTCGCGACCTCCGGGAGCCCGCTCTGTTTTCGAAGCGCCTGGACCTGGAGGAACGCGACGAGGGCGTGCACCTGCTCCTTCACCGTCTCGAGCCCGACAAGCTCGTCGAGCTCGCGCTGGAGGTCGTCGAGCGTTCGTTCCTCTTCGGGTCGACGGCGCGCCTCGGGCTGCAGGCGGTCGAGCTGATCGGCGAGCCATTCGCCTTCCGGGCCGGCGCTCTCGCGCAGCCGGTCGCCAAGGACGCGGAGCGCCCGTCCGGCCTCTTCGAGCGGGTTTCTCGCCACGCCGGGACGGTACCCGCTGGCCTGCGAGCGCATGTTCCGGTGCCTGGCAGCAGGGCATGGCTGACACGGCACCCTTCACACCGGGAGTCACGTCCCGCTCGGCGGGAACAGCCACGTGGCTGGTCCCCGGCGTGAGCTAAGATAGCTCACACTAACTTCCCGGTGGGCGAAAGGACCGGATGAGGGCAAGGATCCTCGACGAGGCGAATCGGAAGTGGCTCACGCTCGCGGCCGTCTCGTTCGGGCTTTTCATGATCATGCTCGACAACACGGTCGTGAACGTCGCGCTCCCGTCGATTCAGCGCGACCTCCGCGCCGACCTCTCGGAGCTCGAATGGATCGTGACCGGTTACGCGCTGACCTTCGCGGCGCTCATGCTGATCGGCGGCAAGCTCGCCGACCTGCTCGGCCGGCGACTCATCTTCGTCGTCGGGCTCGGGATCTTCACGATGTCCTCACTCGCCTGCGGGCTCGCGGAGAGCGGCGACGTGCTCATTGGCGCCCGCGTCGTGCAGGGTGTCGGCGCCGCACTGATGAACCCGGCCACCCTTTCGATCATCTCGGCGACCTTCCCGCCCGAGCAGCGCGGGATGGCGATCGGGATCTGGGCCGGCGTCTCTGCCCTCGCACTCGCGATCGGGCCGCTCGTGGGCGGCCTCATCACCGAGCACATCGACTGGAGCTGGATCTTCTTCATCAACGTCCCGGTCGGGATCGTCGCGATCGCGGCGAGCCTGCTCATCATCCGGGAGTCGCGTGATGAGTCGGAGGAACAGCGCCTCGATCTGCCGGGGCTCCTGACGTCGGGCCTGGGCCTCTTCGCCCTCACGTATGCGCTGATCGAGGCGAATACGTACGGCTGGACCTCGGGGCGCATCATCGCGTCCTTCGCTCTAGCGGTCATCTCACTCGCGCTGTTCGTGGTCCTCGAGTCGCGCCAGCGTGTTCCGATGCTCGACCTGAGCCTCTTCCGGAACGGCACCTTCGCCGGCGCGAATCTCGTAGTCCTGCTCGTCGCCCTCGCGATGTTCGGCGTCTTCTTCTTCGTCTCGCTCTATATGCAGAACATCCTCGGCTTCTCGGCCGTCGAGGCCGGCGCGGCCTTCCTCCCGATGACGGTCTTGATCATCCTGGTCGCCCCGATCGCCGGCAGGACCTCGGACCGCATCGGCTCCAGGTGGTTGATGACGGCCGGGATGACGCTCGTCGGTATCCAACTGCTCTACTTCTCGCGCCTAGGCGTCGACGAGACCTTCTGGAGCCTCTTGCCCGGCTTTCTCGTCGGCGGCGTGGGGATGTCACTCACGATGACTCCGAGCGCGGCAGCCGCCATCCGCTCGGTGCCTGTGTACAAGTCGGGCGTCGGGTCGGCAGTCCTGAACGCCTTCCGCCAGGTCGGTGGGGCGATGGGAATCGCCCTCATGGGCGCGATCATCGCCCATCAGATCGGCGGGGAACGGACGCCGCAGGCGTTCATCGACGGGTTCTCGACCGCCCTCGTGGTCGCCGCGGTGATCGCATTCGCCGGCGCGATCGTCGCCGCTGCGCTCGTGCGGCCACATCCACGGCGCGAGGCCGCACCCGTTCCCGAGGTCGCATGAGCTCGGCGCGAACCAGGCTCCCCGCGCCCGAGCGGCGGGCCGCGCTCCTCGGATGCGCGTGCCGCGTCTTCTCAGCCGGGAGCTACCACGGGACGACGACGGCCGAGATCGCGCGTGAGGCGGGAGTCACCGAGCCCGTCCTCTACCGCCACTTCGACTCGAAGCGCGAGCTCTACCTCGCATGTCTCGACGAGACTTGGAGGCATCTTCGCGCGCTTTGGGAAGACGCGATCGCGAACGAGCCGGATCCCGCCGACTGGCTACGGGCGCTCGCCCGCGCCTTCTTCGCGTCCGAAGAGAACCGCGCCGTGATCTCGAACCTCTGGGTCCAGGCGCTCGTGGAGGCGAGCGACGACGAGGACATCCGTCGCTACATGCGCCGCCACATGCGCGACGTCCACGCCTTCGTCACGGACGTGATCGCTCGGTCGCGTGACGCCGGCGGCGTTCTCCCCGATCGCGACCCCCGTGCCGAGGCGTGGCTCTTCATCTCGCTCGGCCTGCTGAAGATGATCAGCCATCGCCTGGGCGGCCTGATCGAGGACGACTTTCCCGAGATCGTGGCGTCGCGCCGTCGCTGGTTGACCGGCCGCGGTCCTGAAGCCGACTGAGGCAAGAGGAACGCGACTCCTTCGAGGGATGGATGCCGGCGTCGCTGCAGCCGACGCTGTGACTATGGCGCTGCCCTTGAACAGGCGAAGACCCGGAGACGCTGGGTCTGCGGCCCACCCACGCCTCCGGGTCATGCTCGCCGTACGTTCTTGGCGCGCCTCTCGCACTCACTGCCTGGCGTCCGGCGGAGCGCGAGTTAATCGGACTATAGGAGCATGTCAGAAGAAGTCAAGTAAGGTTGTGAAGTAATTTTTTCCTCCTATAGTTCACTCTAGGAACCGCATGCAGAAACAACTCGTACCGACCCGTCTCGCTCCCTCGCCGCGCGCCTCCCTCGGCGAGCGCGTCCGCCAGCTTCGAATCAATCGCGGCCTGACGCAGACCGAGCTCGCCGGCGAGCGCTTCTCCAAGGAGTACGTGAGCCAGATCGAGCGCGGGAAGACGCGTCCGACCGAGGAGACGGTGGCGTGGCTTGCGGGGCGACTCGGGGCTGACGAGAACTTCCTCGAGATGGGCATCTCGTCGAGCGCGCTCGAGCGGGCGCACAGTCTCGTCTCGCGCGCGGAAGCGGCCGCCGAGGCGCACGACTACGAAGAGGCGACCACGGTCCTCGGAAGCATCGAAGCGGCCGATCTCGCCGCCTCGCCAGATCTCCAGCTCCGCGCGCTCCTAGCCGAGTCGTGGTCGTTGATGTATCTCGGCGAGGTGCGCAAGGCCCTCGGCATCATCGAGCGCGCGCGGACTCTCGCGGAAGGCCCCGCCTTCAGCGACATCGAGCGGGCCGACGTCCTCTACCGCCTCGGCTGTTGCCGCGTGAAGCTTTCCTCGATCTCGACCGCGATCTCGCTCTTCAGCGAGGCGCTGCAGCTCTGCGAACGATCCGGCCTCCCGTGCGATCGGCTGCGTTCGCACATTCGCGCTTGGCGCTCCCGCTGTTACCAGCGGCAGAGGGATTGGGAGGCTGCGCGCGAGGACGTCGAGCGCGCCCTCGAGCTCGCCGAGGGGCTCAACGACCGCGAGACGGTCGCTCACGTGTACTTTCAGGCGTCGCTCGTCGCGGAACGTCAAGGCCGATGGGTCCTCGCGCGGTCGTACGCCGAGCGGGCGAAGAGCCTCTATGAGGAGATCTCCGACACCGTCAACACCGGGAAGCTCCTCAACAACCTCGGCGGCCTTAACTTCCTCCTCGGGAAGCCGGAGGAGGCAAAGGCGTACCTCAAGGACGCGTTCCGCGTGGCGCTCGAGGTCGGAAGCGATCTCGATGCGGGCTACGCGGTCTCCTCGCTCGCGCAGGTTCATCTCCGCACTGGTGAGTTCGACCTCGCGGAAGAGCAGGCTCGACATGCACTCGAGCTTCTCGGCGGGCGCGACGAGGTGATCGAAGAGGTTGGTAATGCACAACTCGTTCTCGGACGCTCGCTTCTCGAGCAGGACCGCCTCGCCGAGGCCGAGCAGACGTTCGCCAATGCCGACGCGAGCTTCTCCCAGCTCTCCTCAGCCAGCCACCGCGCCGCCGCGTGGGTCGCCCAGGGCGACCTCGCGGCGCGCCGTGGAGACGACCGTGCCGCAGCGCGCCTCTACCGCGAGGCCGCCGAGGCGCTCCAGGACTTCCGGTTCTAGAAAGGAAGGAGGTGATCCCGGTGAAAGTTCGCGCTGTCATCGCCCTCGTAACTTTGACGCAACTCGCACTCTTCCTCGCGAAGTGGAAGGTGTACGTCGGGTTCCATCCCGGTCATTAATCGAAGCGAAGGAAGACCAGCTCCTCCGGCGAATCTCTGCGCCAGCACGATTTTCCCGCCGATGGAGAACCGTCCTTCGCTTCGTCCGCTCGTCCCTCTTCTGGCGTCGCTCGCGGCGGTGTGGGGAGCGGCAGGCGCCCTGATCATCCTCCAGCTCGTCTAGGGGCCGGACCGTGTCCGGCCCCAGGGCGCGGGCCGGGTCCCTACGGGAAGTCAGACCCGACGTGCTCCGTGCCGGGTTCGACGTGCATGCTCCAGCGCATCACGTCCCGGAGGCTCACGATGCCGACGATCCGGTCCCCTTCGACAACGGGAAGGTGACGGAAACCGCGCTCGAGCATCATCCGCGCCGCCTCGCCCGGTGAGGTGGACTCGGACACCACGATCGGTTCGGCTGTCATCCATTCGCGCACGCGGGCGTCACTCGGGTGGACGCGCCCCGCCACCGCGCCGAGGAGATCGCGCTCCGTGACGATCCCGATGAGACGACCGTGGTCGAGGACGACCGCAGAGCCAACCCGTTGCTCGGCCATTCGTTGCGCCGCTTCGCCGAGCGTGTCCTCGGGCGCCACCCCCACGATGTCGCGCGTCATGAGCTCGTTCAGGCCGTCCATCGCGCGAGCATACCGCCCCTTTGGAAGCGCGGGAAGGGCTCGCTTGCCCGCCGGGTCGCACCTGGAAGACGACGGCGTCGCGTCGACGAGACACGGGGCCGGTCCGACGAGGGGCACGTCGTGCGAAGCGGTCTAGCTCCACCGGCGCGAGGACCTGTGGACCCGGTCGGGCTCGATCTGGTCGACGTCGAGCACTCGCACCGTCCCTCCGGCCGCCGAGCGCCGCTGGTGCGCCACAGAGCCCGCCCGGGCCCCGCGGATCCCGTCTAGAAGGTCAGGACGCGGTCGTACTCCTCGAAGAGACGGGCGACGTCCGGCGGCGCGACCCACGTCCCGCTCAGCCGGCTCAGGTCCTCGTCGGTCGCCCCACGGGCGACGGCGCAGCCCTTTCAGACGTAGACCGGGACCTGGTTGTCGCCGAGCTTTGCGAGCAG
>JALZEM010000069.1 GCA_030862005.1 Actinomycetota bacterium
AGGATCAGCGGCCAAATCTCGTCCCACATCATCGGGAGGCCGTCGCCCTCGAGTATCGCGTCGCGCATGCCGTCGAGCGCGTAGGTCGCGGGCGAGATCGTCGCGAGCCACTGCATCCACTCCGGCAGGACGTCGACAGGGTAGTAGACGCCGGAGACGACGAGCAGGATGCCCTGCGCGATGAAGCCGAGCTGCGTCCCCTTCTCGGGCGAGATCAGCGGGAGGACGGCAGTCATCATCCCGATGCCGATGAACGAAATCGAGGCGATCAGCAGGATGACGAGCGCGGCGACGAAGTTCGCGCCGCCCACGTCGATGTCGAAGAAGAGCGCCACGACGCCAAACAACAGGATCGCGCGGATGATTCCGTAGACGATCGCGAACAGACCCATCCCGAAGAGGTGGATCGGGCGCGAGAGCGGCGCCATGAAGGTGTACTCGATCGTGCCCTCCCAGCGCTCCCACGCCACCGTCTCCGTGAGGATCTCGAAGATGATCCCGAGATAGGCCCAAACGACGGCTCCGACGAGCAGGATCGTCGTCACGCGGCCGACGTCGATCCGGCCGCCGGTGGCCTCGATGCCCTCGGCGATGAAGACAATCGTCAGCGTGTTGGCGACGGTCCAGACGAAGAATGCGACGTCCCACCAGAAGTAGCGCTTGACGAGGTACACGTTGCGCTCGAAGACGCCGGACAGGCCGATCAGCTCGTGTCGAAGGGTTGCCGCTGCTCCTGGCATTAGTCGTCCTCCTCGTTCTCTTTCTCGTCCTGGAACGCCTTGCCCGTCGCCGAGAAGAACGCCTCCTCGAGGGTCTCGCCTCCGTACTGGGCCTTCAGTTCGTCGGCCGGCGCGAGCGCGATCAAGCGGCCTCCGTCGAGGATGCCCACGCGATCGGCCAGAGCCTCGGCCTCGTCGAGGTCGTGCGTACAGAGCAGGATCGTCGCGTCGTGGACTCGGCGCACCTCGCGGATGAAGTCCTGCACCTCCAACTTCGAGCGCGGGTCGAGGCCCGTCGTAGGCTCGTCAAGCAGCAGCAGGATCGGCTGGGTCAGAAGGGCACGCGCGAGCGCGACCTTCTGCTGCATTCCGCGTGAAAGGTCTTCCATCGCTTCGTTGCGCCGCCCGGCAGGGAAGCCGACGCGGTCGAGGATCTCCGGAATCCTGTCGCGCGTCTGCCCCGCGGTCAGCCCGTAGAAGCGCGCCGCGTACGCGAGGTTCTCGGCGGAGGACATCTTCTTGAAGAACGACGCCTCGACCGAGACGCGGTTGACGAGCCGCCGCACGGCGCGTGTTTCCCTGAAGACGTCGTGGCCGAAGATCTGTGCCGAGCCGCCGTCGTGCAGGAGCAGCGTGGAGAGCAACCGGACGAGTGTCGACTTGCCCGAGCCGTTCTGCCCCAGGATGGCGACGCATTCGCCGCGCGCGATCTCGAACGAGAGGCCCTTGAGGGCCTCGACACGCTCGCGGCGGCCGCGCAGGCGGGAGCGGCCGTCGCTGCGGACGAACTCCTTGCGCAAGTTTTCGACTACGACTGCGGGCACGTGTTGCTCCTGTGTTGCGGGACGTGAAGAGGGCGCGCTCGTCCCGTCAGGAGACGGCGCGCGCGGAACTCTGAGTCAGCCGCCGAGCAACATCGCGCCGATCACCTTAGCTGGCAAGTTCGGTGAGGTGCAAGGGGAGAATCCGCGCTGAGTCGGCCCGCCTCGGCGGCGGGTACAGCGACTTCACGAGCTCCGGTGTCAGCGAACGCCAGGTCCCGGGCAGGGCGACCCCGAACGATGCTTCCTCGTCCGCCTGGTTAGAACTTGATGGCATGTCGTTCGGCCTCCCACTCCGTTCGGCTTGCGCCGAGCTGGCTTGCGCATGCGGCCGCGTGACGAAGCGGTACAGGGTCACCTGCCGCTAGGTGGATCGTGCGCTTCCAAACGAGCTTCGGCTTCGCTGACGGTGTTCGCTCAGTGTTCCCCCGCTCAGAGGCAAGAGCCGCAACGGGCCCGCACCACGCAAAAGAAGCTGCAAAATCGACTAAAGCCGACACCCGCACTCGAACCGGGGACCCCGACGAGTGAACTCAGGCGTTCTGGCGGCGAATTGACCGACGTGGCGAGACTCCGTGATTTGCAGGCAAGAAATCACTCGCTGCGAGCGATTTCGGCTCCGGGCCTAGAGCGCGTTCTCGGACGTTTGGGCACTGATTGGGCGCCGCCGAGCGGCTATGTTGCCCTGATCGAAGAGAAGGTCCTCGCTTATTTCGGTCGACGTCGTGTCGCGACGCGCGAGTACTTGGTCAAGAACCTCGGCGTATCCGAGAACGACGTCTCGTCCGCGCTCGACGCGCTGGAGAATCGCGGCTGGATCAAGCGCGGATCGGCGCGAGTCATCGAGAGCCCGGGGCTGGGTGTCACCATCCTCAAACTCACTCCTGCCGGCGAACAGGAGCTCGAGCGGCGGCGGGCGCTTTCGCCGTCACCCGAGGATCCCGTTGAGCGGAGCCGGGACGGGGTCGCCGGGACGAACTCGCCGCCGAACTCGAGCGTCGGTTCCGGTGGTCGGACGAACAAATCGCGATGGAACCCTCTCCACACGGCAGCCGCTTTTCTACTGGCCGTCGATCGGCGCGTACACGATCACGACTGATCGTTAACCACCTCCGCGCAGGGCATTTTGCGCCGCGCACTGGAACGAGGTGCTTCGGTCGGCCGAAGAAACGGTCGTGGGACGGAGCGGACGAAAAGCCGCTATCAGTCCACGACCTCGGCGTTCACGCCCGGATGCTCGATGCTCCATGTATTCACGTAGAAGCGAACCTCCATGCGCTCCGCGCGCTCATCCGCGGTCGTGAGAAACACTTCAAGCTCGGCTGGGCCGAGAGGATCGGCGATGCAGCCGCACTCGCGGAGATCGGCCGCGAGGTCGTCCAGGGAGGCGGGATCGCTAACGCGGATTCGCACGAGGATTGGCTGGGTTCGCTGGACGCATTGGAGGTAGGGCCTCCGACCGCGAATGCGGCGCGGGCGGCTTTGCCGCACGGGGCTGCCGCGCCGCACCGTTGGATCTGTCTAACCGCGACGAAGTTGGATAAACACACGCGCCGCGTGGGGTGGCCGACTCGCAGGGCAACATGGGAGGCCGCATGGCTATTGACCTATGGCAGAACTGGCAGAGAAGCTCGAGGTTCCCGAGGTCGTTCGTCCCTCCCTGCGCGAGCGGGACGCGTTGGTGACCTCGAGGCCGTGAACCGAACGGCAACGGACGCAGAGGCAGTCGCGTGAGTGGACGCGGGCCCGTAGCTCGCCCCGCGCCCCAGCCGCTTCCGATCTTCCCCCGCCTCTGCAGTTGTCTCGCCTTGCCTGAAACCGCGCGCAACACGAGCCCTTCGTTCACGTGCCGCAGGCACCGGTTGTCAGACCCACTCGATCACCTGCACTGGTTCCGCCGCGACTTCGACCGCGTAGAGCGCGTGGTCTACGTCCGGCGCACGTACTCCGGGGGAAGGGTCGCCAGTACGGAAAGACGGACCGATCGCGGCGACGGGCGGACGGGAAGGCCGCGAAGCCGATCTACGACTTGCGACACACCTATGCGACCACGAGTCTCGCCGCCGGCGTCTCGCTCTTCTCGCTCTTGCGCCGCATGGCACGTCGGTCGAGATGTTCGACCGCACCTACGGCCACCTGGCGCCCGACGCCGAGGAGTGCGAGCGCGGCCTCCTCGACGCCTACGACGCGAAACCGAGGCGCACCGAAGGCGGCGACTAGGCGGTGCTCGTCGAAGCAAAACACCTGATCAGGACGGAAAGCCGAGCCGGGACTCGAACCGGGGATTCCTTCATTACGAGGGAAAGAGGAGTGGGGGACGCGCGCCCGAGCTTAGCTACCCGTTCTGTACCCGGCTGGAGGCGCGGCAACGCGGCTACTCGTCGACGAATGCCAAGAGTTAGCTTCGGCTTGGCGCCGGCGCCTCGTACGTTGTGCTGGGGCACCGGAGAAATTCTCCCCTCGGCACTCTCTTTGCTGAGCCCACTCTTCCTCTCTTGACCCATCGGCTCGCGATCCGAGGCCATAGCCGGCCGCGCGTCGCGGCGTCGGCCGCGCGGACTAGGGCTGCGCGGCGGCCTTGGCCTCTTGCTCGGGGTCAAGGGTCGGGAGCTCTGCGCCCGCCAGCCGGTAGGCATCGGTCTGGTCGAGCGTCTCCCGCTCCAGGAGTGCTTGTGCGAGGGCATCGAGCCGGTGGCGCTCATGCCCGAGTAGGTTCGTGACCTCTTCCTCGGCCTCGTCGATGATCCGACGCGCCTCCTCGTCGACCCGCTGCTGAGTGGCAGGCGAGGCTGCGGGTGCGCCGGGCAAGAGGAAGCCGTCTTGTTGTTGACCGTCTGAGATGGCGACCGGGCCGATCTCCTCGCTCATGCCCCAGCGTTCGACCATGCCTCGAGCGATCTTGGTGAGGTTTTGGATGTCGGACTCCGCGCCGGTCGTGACGTCGCCGTAGACGAGGCGCTCGGCCACTCGACCGCCGAGGGCGACCTTGATCTTCGCCGTCAGTTCCTGGCGTCTATAGCCGTAGCGGTCGGTTTCCGGCGTCGAGAGGGTCACACCGAGCGCCTGACCGCGTGGGATGATCGAGACCTTGCGAACTGGGTCGGCGCCGGGGGTGAGCATTCCGACTAATGCGTGGCCAGACTCGTGATAGGCGGTGCGTTCGCGATCGGCGTCCGTCATGACGATCTGGCGCTCCGCGCCTAGGATGATCTTCTCGATCGCGTCGGTGAAGTCCC
>JALZEM010000113.1 GCA_030862005.1 Actinomycetota bacterium
GAGTAGAGGAGGTCACAAGGGAGTCCGACGTTGTCGCCCGCTATGGCGGGGACGAGTTCGTGGTCCTCTTGGAGGAAACGGAGATCGGCGCTGCGAGGAGCGTCGAGCGAATCCATTCCGCCCTCGCGGAGCCTCTACTCGAGCTGCCCGACGGGCATCACGGCCCAGAGGGCGAAACCCCCGCGAACGCGAGCGAAGTCCACGTTCGGGTCAGTGTCGGCGTTGCATCCTGGAAGGTGCGGATGGATGTCCCGGAGATGCTCTACGCCGCGGCCGATGCCGCACTCTACGAGGCCAAGCGACTCGGAGGTCGCACCGTCCTCCTCGCCGCCCTGGAGCCAGGCGACGGCAAACGCCCGAACGAGGCGCAAACGGCCGCGTAGCCGGCGGCACTTCCGCGGTCGTTACGTCGAAGGGGGTCTCCAGGCAGCTGCGTCATCGCCGTCGCCGATGGCGACCACATCGGTGTCCGGCATGGGGAGCCTGAGGATGAAAGTAGTGCCGACGCCTTGCTCGCTCGACACCCTGATCTCGCCGCCGTGCTCCTCGGCGATCGCCTTTGAGATCGAAAGCCCGAGCCCGGTGCCTGGAATCGCCCGCTTCGTCGCGCTCGCCGTCCGGTAGAAGCGCTCGAAAAGCTGCGCCTGCTCGTCGGGAGCGATCCCGATGCCGCTGTCCTCGACGACGACGGCGGCAGCGTCGCCCTCGATCCGGGAACGGACCTTGACGTGACCGCCGGCGGGGGTGAACTTGATCGCGTTCGAGACGAGGTTGTCGAGCACTTGAGCGATGCGTGCGCGATCGCCATCGAGGAGCGGAAGCGACGTCCTCGCGAAAGTGAGCTCGATCCCGTTCGCCTCGGCGGCAGGCCTCGCCGCTTCGACGCTCTCTGCCACGACGCCTGAGAGATCCAGCGGCTGGACCTCGAGCGTCAGCTTCCCAGCCTCAATCTGCGCAAGCAAGAGAAGGTCGCTGACGAGCCGGAGGAGGCGATGCGAGTTCCGCTCGACGACCTCGAGGTACTCGCGCTGCTCCCGCGGAAGCTCGTCCTCGAGGAGGAGCTCCAGGTAGCCGCGAATCGAGGTCAGAGGCGTACGTAGCTCGTGCGAGACGAGAGCGATGAATTCATCCTTCAGCCCGTCGAGCTCGAGGAGTCGCTCGTTCTGCTCCGCGAGAACAGCGCGGGCCTCCTGCGCGTCGCGGAGCAGCCGCTCGCGCTCGGCCGCGGCGCGCTTCTGCTCGGTCACCTCGAGCATGAATCCCTGGGCGAAGAGCGGACGACCGCCGACGTCGAAGATGTGCGTCGCCTCGTCTTGGAACCACACCTCGTTGCCGTTGCGAGCGATGAGGCGGTACTCGCACGAGAACCGATCGTGCGTCTCATGCGTCCGGGCGATCTCCGCCATGACGCGCTCGCGATCGTCGGGGTGGAGAAGCTTCGGGAAGAGCTCGCGGTCAGCGAGCCACTCGTCCGCCGAGTAGCCGAGGATCGGCTCGACCTGCGGGCTCATGTAGATAGCGGAGCTGTGCTCGTCGAGGGAGTCGAGGTAGATGACGAGCGGGACGTTCTCGACCAGGTTTCGGTACTTCGTCTCGGCCTGCCTAAGCGCCTCCTCCGTTCGCCGCCGCTCCTGCAGCTCCGCCTGTGCCGCGGCGTAGAGCCGCGCGTTCTCGAGCGCCAGCGAGACGAGGTCGCCGAAGCGCTGCAGGAGCATCGTCTCTTCGGGCGTGAAGCGCCGCGTTTCATCCGCGTGCGCGAGGCCGAGAACGCCGACGACGTCCGCTCCCGAGTGGAGCGGGACGCCCACCACGGCGTGGAAACGAAGCGCGTCGAAGTCTGGACGGCGTCCTGACCAGACGTGGTAATCGTCCACGACCAGCGGCTCGCGGGTTTCGTATACCTGGCCTGAAATGCCCTCTCCGCGGCGGAGTCGATAGCCGATGTTCTCGGTAAAGACTCCCGTCGCGGAATGCACCTCGAGCTCGTCGCCCTCGACGAGGTAGAGGTACGCGTGCGAGGTTCCGACCAGATCTCCGGCCCGGGACAGGATCGTCTCGAGCAACGTGTCCAGATCGAGACCTCTGAGCACCCCCATCGCCGTCTCCTGGAGTGCCGCGAGCTCCTCGTTCCGCGTGCTGAGACTCTGCTCGGCCTGTATCTGCGGAGTGATGTCGATGAGGAAGCCCTGGACGAAGAGCGCATTCCCGTCATCGTCGCGCGCGACGACCGCGTCGTCGCGCAGCCAGACGGTTCGCCCATCCCGAGCAATCACCCGGTACCTGAACGACCATCCTTTGCCGTCCGCATGTCCCGCCTCATGGCTGGCGAGGACGCGGTCGCGGTCGTCCGGATGCAGGATCTTGGGGAAGAGGTCCGGGTCTTCGAGCCACTCCTCGGGCCGGTAACCGAGGAGATCCGTGACCTGTGGGCTGATGTAGATCGAGCTCGCCGTCGCGTCCGGCTTGTCCACATACGTCACGAGCGGGAGCTGCTCGACGAGTGTCTGGTACCGCGCCTCGGCCGCCCGGTGTGCTTCCTCCGCCGCATTCCCCCTCAGGGCCGCACGCTCCATCTCGAGGGCAAGCGTGCAGACGAGAACCACAAGCACCGCGACGAGTGAACCGACGAGGACGAGGTCGCGGACCTCGGACCCGTACAGCCCGGCATTCTGTCCGAGCCCGGAGATCCAGGCGAGCGCGAGCGGAAGGATGATCGCCGCGGGAAGGAGCCGGCGTGCTGCGACGCCCGCGGCACCCTCGTTTGCCAGCAGGCGCGTCGGCAGGAAGTCGGCGCGCCCCGAGAGTATCCCGATTGCGAGAACGAGGAGCGCCACGGCGGTGGCGGGTGCCATCTCCGTCCACGCGGCGAGTTTGTAGAACGCGGGGACGCCGACCGCGTGCCCGACCAGGGCGACGAAGGCGATCGCCGCGACGGCGACGAGCAGCGCGTCCGCGCTCCGCTTGAGCAGCACGTCCGTGCTCCGCTTGCCGGTACGGGGTTCCCACACGAGCAAGGCGAGCGCGAGCCCGAGAAGCGTCAAGGAGAAGGCCGTGTTCGCCCCCATCCGACTCGGGTGCGAAGCGTCGGCACGCGGAGAAACCTCGCCCGGCAAGAATTCGTCGAGGCCGAGATCAACGCCGAGTGCGTATTGGGCAAGCGTGAGGGCTCCGATGAGCGAGACGCATGTTCCGCACGCCGAAACGATTCGTCTTCGCGCTGGGCGGGGCAGCGCGCCGAGCGACCAAAAAGCGATCGCTGCGAGGCAAAGGGCGACCGCCGTGTTGGCCGTGACGGCCGAGTGAGAGAGCTCGAGCGTCCTCAGCTCTTCAATTCCAAGCACCCAACCGACGAGGACCACGCCGCCGACCGCGAACACGAAGGCAGCCGCGGCCGACTGCAGACCGCGGAGGATGGAGCGAGCGGCGTCGCTATCCGAGGCCCGCGTGTCGATCACGCTGTGGTTATCGGTGACGCCCGAGGCCATCTTGAGGATGGCTCTCACCGATAGCGACCGGCTCTGAGCGGGTGGCGCGAACGCGCGCCAGTGGGCCGGGCGAGACTCGAACTCGCGACCTTGGGATTAAAAGTCCCCTGCTCTACCAGCTGAGCTACCGGCCCCGATACCGAGTGTATCGCCGGTCACCGGGTATCCTGCGTCGACGGGGCCCCCATCGACTAGCGGCCCAGGTCACGGCCCTTTCAAGGCCGTAGCGCGGGTTCGAATCCCGCTGGGGGCACGGGCGGTTAGCTCAGTTGGGAGAGCGCCTGCCTTACAAGCAGGAGGTCGCTGGTTCGAGCCCGGCACCGCCCACTCGAAAGTACCCGCAAATGTCGCACTTGCGTTGTCTCAGGCGACGACACGCACTCCACGAGTCAGGCTCCGAGCCAGGTTTGGGGTTGGTTCATCGTGCAGGAACGCGGCGAATTGTTCGGCGGCGTCCTTATCGCGTGCGTATACGAGAAATCGAGTCGGATTTCAGTCGCTTCGGTAACTCCGGCCTCCTGCAACGCCTCGGAGGTGCGCGGGTTCATCGCAAGCTGTTGGGCCAGAACGTCTTCGGGCGTCCACTCCTTTTGTCGTCGTCGCCAGATGGGCGGCAGTATCGCCCTTTCGCCAACCCCTCCTGGAGCGCGGGCCGATCCGCTTGCGGCGTAAGTACGCTCGCGTAATGAAGCGATGAAGATCTCCGTACTTCTTGTACTGCTCGGGCTGACGCTTGCCGCGTGTCGCGGCTCCGGCGACGCCTCCGCCCCTGCGGCGCCCGCTTCGGCAACTCCTTCGCCGCCAGAACCGACGCCCTGTACCGCCGCCGAGGTCCGAGTGCTCGTGGTGCGCTTCATCCGCGCGTTCAACGAGGGCGATTCTGAGGCGTTGGGCAAGCTCTTCGCCCGCGAGCCGTACTTTCGCTGGTACGAAACACCCGCTCCGGGGAGGCGACTCAACGATGCAGGTTTCCGGGTGACACTCATCGCGTACTTCGAGAAGCGGCACGAAGTTGGGGAGCGTCTGCGTCTGCGCACGTTCAAGTTCGGCGGCAACCACACCGGTGGGGCCGGAGGTCTGTCCTACAGAATGGGTGGGGCCGGAGATCTGTCGCCGTTCGGAACCTTCGAGGTCAAGCTCGTCCGCCGCGCAGACGACCTACGCCCGACCGAGTACGTAGGGAAGGGTGCCTCGCATTTGCTACGCGGACGAGGCCGACGAGATCTTCGTGTGGTCAATGGGGCGAGCCGTTTAGCCTCCGACCTC